>LGEU01000014.1 GCA_001507955.1 Methanobacteriaceae archaeon 41_258
TAAGATCATCTAAGAATTGGCTCTTATCTTCATCTAATGGTATTCTAGGATCATAAGCTTTTATCTTCTCAGTTATTTTCCTAAATTTGTCTTTATTCCAATCCTGGCTTATCTTGAGATCTTCACGTATTTTATCTGTGTTCATTTCATGTCTTGAAACCTTCTCAAGGAATCTGGTCCCCACTTCACTGAAGAACGCCCCTATTACCATGTTAAGCTTTTCTAGGAGCATTGATTTCTCCCTTGCAGCTATCGCGGCCTCTATCACTATGACAACTATAAGCACTTCTAAAGGTAAAAATGCGAGATCAATTCCAATATAAAACAATTCATGTTCAGCATCCCTAAATATAAGATATACTAAAAAATAGAGCAATATTGAAGACAAAATGAGTATTATGCCAAGTTTAACCCGCCACCAGTTGATCTTCAATCTAAACCCGCCCATATGATTGATATCGGGTTATTTGCCAGCATCATAGTACCCCTTTCAATAAGATGTCCCCTAGCAATATTAACCTCTATGATCCCAGGTTTAAACCCGAGCTTTTTGAATGTCTGGACAGCCTCTAGCCTAGTCTCGAGTAAAATGGAGGTTACTATGATCCTACCACGGCTTCTAAGTTTCTTCGCGCCTACCTCTATTATTTTTGATAGTCTGCCGCCGCTGCCCCCAATGACTATTATGTCAATATCTTCTAGTTTTTTGAGGGCTTCCTCCGCGTCATCATTGATCAATTCAACATTTTCTTCAAGCCCATGCCTTATAAGGTTTTCCCTTGTAACCCTTATGGCCTGTGGGTTCTTGTCTATGGCATATACCCTATGAACTCTCTTCGCGAACTCTAATGTGAAACCTCCAGTGCCGCAGCCAACATCGACAACAACCTCGTCCTCCCTGGGACCGGCTTTGCACAAGACCAAGCATCTTATCTCCTCCCTAGTGGGCCCTGGAACCTTATCATCCTTTATGAAGTCCTTATCGGGTATCATAGCCAGTCCACCGTTTGAAGAGGCTGTTTTCAACTCCTAGAAGGTCCAGTGCTTTGCCTGCTATGAAGTTGACCATGTCATCTATATTCTTCGGTTTGTGGTAGAATCCAGGCATTGCAGGTAATATTATACCACCTTCTCTGCTCACCTTTAACATGTTTTCAAGGTGTATGCTCCTAAGTGGTGTTTCACGGGGTACTAGTATGAGCTTGCGTTTTTCTTTGAGTGAAACGTCAGCCGCCCTTGTAATGGTATTATCAGTGTATCCTTGGGCTATGGCCGCTAAAGTTTTCATGCTGCAAGGTGCTATTATCATCGCCTCGAAGTTGAAGGAGCCGCTGCTTATTGGGGCCTCGAAATCATGAACATCAAAGTAATGGTCTGCCAATCTCTTTATCTCGCTTAGTTTTAACCCGGTCTCGTACTCTAAGATTTTAGATGCCGTACTAGTAACCAGTAGTGCTGTTTCTTTCTTTTTTGATAGGCTTTCTAATATTCTGATGCCATAGATTGTCCCGCTAGCCCCTGTGATAGCTACTATGATCATCTTTTATCAACCTTCAATTTGGTGCGGTTAAGCGTAGTTGCTTTTCATGCCTTTTTATCTTCCGGGGGAGGTCAAGATAATCGTAAAAGTTGAAGTTTTTGAATTTCTCTGATTCCTCCGCGAGTGTATAAATGCAGAGGTCTGCGTGGTTGAATCTTGCATCCCTTAATGCTCTGACTAAACTGGAGATGTCGCTGAGTTTTACTATTGAATCTCCACTGTCTACTTGAGTTTTCATCTCATCAAATGCCGGATACTCTGGCACGTCTATTATAAGATAATCAGGGTCTATGTTCATGTCCTCAGCTATCTCAGATTCTGCTTTTATTATCTCAGATTCTGTGATCTTAAATATCCTCTCGGGGTCTTCCAGTTCATTTAATCGTAGGGTGGCAACCCTCTTCAGCAGATCCCTTGTATCTAATCTTTTTATGATGTCAGCTACTAGTCCAGTTTCTCTTCGACACATTGCTATAATGTCCATGTCATCATAATGGTAGATGTGCTTAGGGTCTATTTTATCTTCTTCTATGAGTATTTTAAGGCATCTTCTGAACATTGAATTCACTATCCTTGTTGTATGATGTTGATAGACGCTAGGGTACATGAAATAGCGTGCGAGGAGTGTTGACTCTGCGGCTGGAACACCCTTTTTATCCAGTATAAGATCATCTTCGATTTTGATATTTTGGATTAGTCTTTCAACGTCTATTATACCATAGGCCACCCCTGTATAATGAGAGTCCCTTAAAAGGTAGTCCATCCTGTCAACGTCTATTTCACCAGAGATTGCCTGTCCAAGAACGCTCTCACCTTTGAGGGTAGCTTCTATCTCTTCTAGGTCAAATTCTTCCATGAGTATGTCTGATATTACTGATTCCCTTATCACTTTTATTGTGAGTTCTTCGTGGGAGTCCGGGATAACGGTCTCTGACACGTGAGAGAATGGCCCATGGCCGAGATCATGTAATAGTGCAGACACCCTTAGTACACCTTTTTCATGCTTGTCCAGTCCTAGTTGCTCTGCTAGTTGTGAGGCTAAGTGCATGGTTCCAATGGAATGTTCAAAGCGGGTGTGGTTTGCACCAGGGTATATGAGATTGGTGAAGCCTAGTTGTCTTATCCTCCTAAGTCTTTGGAAGGGTGGTGTGTCTATGAGTTTGACCTCAAAATCGTCTATTTGGAGATTGCCATGTATGCTGTCCCTTATAAATTTCATTTCAGCCTCCCCCAGCGCGTGTAGGGGGGATTCATCCGCCTGAAAGGATAACCCTACTACCTTTCTTTGTATATTCCTCTTTCCGGAATCCTATCTCCTTTTTTGTCCTTTCGATTATTTCTTTGAGGGCCTTGAGGGTTTCTTGTCGGTGCGCCCCGGCCACCACTACCATGAATAGTGTTTCTGTGGCGTGGAACTCGCCTAGAAAATGTACGAGTGCAATATCCTTCACTTTATGTTTCTTTTTTATCTCCTTTACCATCTTTTCTAGTTTCTCCTGGGCCTCTTGGAGGTTTTCATGTGATATTCTAAGTTTTTCCACTTCTTCTTCTCCTATTTTCCTCATTATACCCTCGAATGTGAATATGGCCCCCATCTCCTCAATATATGGGCCCTTTTTTATGTGTTCTATGAGTTTGGGTAGCTTGTATTCATATTTGTCTGTTGTTATCTTCACAAGCATCCTCTAGCACCTCACTTAGTTCTTTCTTTGAGAGGTGTTTCAGTCTTTCAACACCGTTTATTTCTTTTATAACCTCTGCAACGGCTTCTGGTACGAGCGATTCCCAGTTGCTGTCGGTGAGCATCTTCTCCCTAACACTTGTACCTGAATATTTCTCCCTGGAGTATAGTGGTGGTGCTGTGACCTCATATCCAGCCTCCTGGAATAATCTCTGGACAAGGGGGTTTCCACTATAAACTTTATCAAATGGTGGTGTTAACATTTCAATATGGGCCACCCATACCGCGTTACATTCAATATCCTGGACTGGTATGACATAGTAACGCGAGGCCGGTATACTGTTCTCGCTAAGGGCCTTCGTCACCATCATAACCCTTTCACCAGCTGTGAACGGATCCCTTAGGGAATGGCTTAATTGTGCGCTGCCTATACATATGATAAGCTCATCAACCTCCCCTAGGATTCTCTTTATAACCTCTAGGTGTCCGTTATGGAAGGGCTGCATCCTACCCACGAGTAATCCTCTCATCCCCAACACTCACCCAGATCAAATCATATAGTATTATTATAAGATTTATAACCCAATATATACATGGGGATTCATCAACTTTATCAAAACTAAATTTAGGGTGATTATGGTGATAAGGATAGAAAATCTTTCAAAAACTTACGAGCTAGAGACTGGGGAGAAGTTCAAGGCACTGGATAATATTAATTTGGAGGTCAAGGAAGGAGAGGTTCTTGGGATAATTGGTATGAGTGGGGCGGGCAAAAGCACTCTACTCCGGATATTGAGGGGTGTTGAACCATTCGATGAAGGAACAGTGATACTCGATGATATAAAAGTGACAGCAGATTCCAATCCATACGATTTCACCAAACTTAAAAGAGCCACTGCAATCCACCTCCAAAGGACATTTGGATTATGGGCCGAGACGGCCATAGAAAATGTTTTAAGGAAGTTCTATGGTGCAAAGTATGGTGATGAGTCGCTCACAGACTTCAAAAGAGCTTATGACGAATTCGGCAAGGAGGCTATGAGACTCCTCAAGATCGTGGGCCTTGACCATAAACCAGATCATTTCGCCCCAGTGCTCAGTGGCGGGGAAAAGCAACGTCTCATAATCGCCAGACAACTCGCCAAGAAACCAAAGGTCCTATTATTGGATGAGCCGGCTACTATGTCATGTCCAAGGACAAAACAGGAAATACTGGATGCTATAAGGAAGGTTAACAGGGAACTTGGCATTACGGTGGTGCTTGTATCGCATCTGCCAGAGGTCCACGAGTACTTAGCAGACAGGCTAATACTCATGGAAGAAGGTAAAATAGTAGATGAAGGAGAACCCCAAAGGATCATAAGGAAATTCCTCAAGGATATAGAGCCGCCAGAGGAAATAAAAGTTAGGGAATGGAACAAGCCAATATTAAAAGTTAGAGATCTCCGCAAGAAATTCGTCCTAATAAAAGGTGGAACAGTACTTGAAATGGAGAATATAAATTTCAACGTGAACCAGGGTGAAATAGTATCAATCATAGGACCCAGTGGAGCTGGTAAAACAGTATTGTTAAGGATGGTCGCTGGATTAGACTACCCAGAAGATGGGAAAGTAGAATTCAAACTAGACAATGAATGGGTTGACATGCATGAACCAGGTATAAAAAGGATGCGCATACGCAGAAAAATGGGCTTCATGCACCAGGAATTCGCCCTAATACACCATGCAACCATCAGGGACCAGATAGCGGCGCGACTAGGCGTAAAGGGCGAAAAGGTCGTGGATGAGGCCAGGAAAAGGGCCGAGGAGATGGGTATAAGTGATAAGGTTCTTGATGTCCTCTACCAATTAACAGACCTCCCAGAAGAGGAAGCCAAACAAAGACTAGAAAAACTAGGACTATCCTCAAAGATCCTGGAAGAATTATTCCCTAAATTCCCAGACAAGGAAGTTAAAAGATATGCGAAACCAGTCTTTGAAGCCTTGGACCTCCCATTGGACATCATAGACAGGAAATCCTATGAACTTTCAGGAGGTCAAAAGGTGAGGGCGGCTCTAGCACTTGTAATGGCATCACAACCAGAAGTCCTCATACTAGACGAACCATTCGGTGACCTAGACCCCATAACATTAAGATTAGTTTCAAATTCTCTCAAGAGGATAAACAGGGAATTCAACACAACAATAATAATGGTAAGTCACCACATCGACTTCATCAAAGAAATAAGTACAAGAGCTGTGATGATCGAAGACGGTAAACTAATAATGGATGGAGAACCCAAAAGATTATGTGAAGAATTTGTTGAAAAGAGTAAGGCAGAATACCTTTTAAGGGCGCGAACACACATATAATGGGAGGATTTATATTGGATTTCGCAAGTTTCCCCATAAAAGAATCATATAGGCTCCTAGCACCACGACCCACTGTTATAGTAACAACAGTCAACAAGGAGGGAGATATAAACGCTGCACCATTCTCATTTGTAATGCCAATATCCATGGACCCGCCAATTGTAGCATTCGCTTCGATGCCAGAACACCACACATCAAAGAATGTGGAAGAAACTGGAGAATTCGTTATAAACCTCACAAGCCTCGATATATTAGAAAAGATGTGGATAACGGGAAAAAGCATACCATATGGAGAAAACGAACTTGAAAGAGCAGGACTCGACTGGATACCATCAGTTAAAGTTTCGCCTCCACGCATCAAAGAAGCAGCAGCCCACCTAGAATGCGAATTATTGAGGATGAATGAAATAGGAGACCACAACCTCTACACGGGATCAGTAGTCCATGCAAGCGTAAAAGAAGGCTCAGTAAAAGACGGCCTACTTTATGTTGAGAAGGTCAAACCTATACTCCATGTGGGAAGCAGTAAGTTCGTAATAGGCGACAAAGTGAAATTCGTCAAATAAGGGTCTAGGATGTTTAAACGTATAATGGTGCCGACTGACGGCTCCAAACAAGCCCAGAAAGCTGAGGACATCGCCATAGAACTCGCCAGGAAGTTAGATGCTAGGGTAATAGCAGTCCATGTCATGGACGAAAAACTCATCTACCCCTTCGAAGTCCTAGAAGAAGAAGGGAAAAAAATCCTAGCGAAAGTGCAGGAAAAAGGGAAAAGGAGGAGTGTCACAGTAGATGAGATCCTAATATACGGGAGCCCAACCCATGACATGAAAAAGATCGCCAAAAGGAGCAAAGCTGACCTCATAGTAATAGGACATGGTAAAAGCGGCCTTGAAAAGTTTTTAATGGGAAGTGTGGCGGAGAGTACCCTGAAAAACGTTAAAATACCAGTCCTGATAGTCAAATAACATATCAGAGTTGATATCCTTACATCAATTTTTTAAATAATAAATTTACATATACAAGTATATGCTACATATCTTCCTTTTAAGTGAAGACCCCAATCTAACAGAACTTATAATATCTTGTGGATATGATCCTATCCCAGTAGATAGTGAAGAAGATATTCTCAAGGCAGAATCAAAAGCCGAAATTGTCATAGTTGACGTGCCAAAGCCCACAATAAACAAGATAAAAACCATCAAAAACCTAAAAAAAAGATCTAATCTACCCATTATACTAGTCACAGAAACTCTATCCAAGGAGATAACCCTTGGCATAAAAGCAGCAGCGCATCTCAAAAAACCAATAGATCCACAGAAGCTCATAAATGCTGTGAAAGCGGGCCTCTCCAAGTATAAAATGGGAAAACTATTTTTAGATAATGAGCAGATATACCAGCAGATACTCAACACAAGCCTAGAGGGCGTTTGCATCTTCGACAATTCAGGGAACATAATATATTGTAACAAGCAACTGGGAAAATTTCTAGAGTGTAGTCCAAGCGAACTTATAGGAGAAAATATCCTAGAAATCGTACACCCCGATGATAAAGTAATCGCCAAAAGAATACTTAACCTATGCAGCAAGGGGATGCAGGGAAAACAGGAGATAAAATTCATCAAAAGCAATGGAAAACCATGCTGGTTGCTACTCTCCGGAATCCCAATAATAGATCACACCTTCAAGGGCGGATTCTGCATGTTCACAGATATAACAGGACAGAGGATACTCGAAGAAAACCTTATAAGGATTAACCAATTTCTCACCCTCCTAAATAAGGTTAAAAATGTCATCATAAAATCCGAGAACATTGAAAAGATGATCAGGAGGACATGCAATATACTTGCCAAGCACACACGATGGGAGTATATCGGCATATTAGACAATGATTACAAGCCAATCCATGAGATCGGAGAAAGACCCGCCAAACCCAAAAACATCATAGAATTATGCGTAAAGAACAAGGTATGGGGTCTGCTATGCATAGAAGGAGACCTTGAATCCGATGAATTAGCCGTCCTCAAGGAGATAGCATCCACACTCTCATTTACAATAGAAAAAATGCTATCAGAGGAAAAATTAAGAGAAAGTGAAGCTAAATATAGGCAACTCTTCGAAAGTGTAGGTGATGGGCTCTTTATCATGAAAGAACACACCATAGTAGATTGTAACAAGAGAGCCCTTGAGCTCTTTCAAGCCAAACCCGAGGATATAATAGGCAAACACCCCTGGGAACTATCACCAAAAAATCAAGAAGATGGCGAAAAATCAGAAGATAAAGCCAAGAGGTTAATAGAAGGGGCCATCAGAGAAGGTGAAAGACGGTTTAAGTGGATCCACAAGAAAAAGAATGGAGAACAATTTTATACCCATGTTTACCTCGCTTACCATCCACAAACAGACCAACTCATAGCCGCCACACGTGACATAACAGATCAAGTAGAGACAGAAAAACTCTTAAAAGCGGAGCACAGGAAATTTAAGGATCTTATAGATTCATTACCCGATGCAGTTTTTGCAGTGGACAAAAAAGGGAGGATCATAGCATGGAACAGAGAAACAGAGAATATGACGGGCGCCCCAGCAGAGAAGATGATTGGGAAGGGCGGCCACGCCTATGGCATACCATTCTATGGGAAACCCAGACCAGTACTCCTAGACCTATTATTCAAGGATTTGCCAGAGACAGAAAAACTTTACGAGAATGTTAGACGCGAAGACCATAACATCTACGGGGAAGTTTACCTTCCAAACATCTACAATGGACGGGGAGGCCACCTACAACTCAAAGTCTCACCATTATATGGTGAAAAAGGTGATATAATAGGAGCTATTGAGATAATAAGGGATATAAGCCCCCTTAAAATCACAGAGAAAAAATTGAGAAGAGAACTGATGATCGCAAGCACCATGAGCCAAATATACCCCATGATAGCATCACCCACTACCACAAAAGAGAAGATAGCTGAGAAAATACTTACAGAACTTTTAAAGATCACAGGAAGTAGTGGGGGCTTCATCACATTACATGGTGAAAAGCTCGCATCCAAAGGAAAATACACAAACCCAAAATCCAGACCGATCATTATAGGAAATGAAGTAATCGGTCACATCAGCCTAGAAAAGGATGAAGACTTTAATAAATCAGATATTAAAGCCATTAAAAGGTTCGCTGAGTACTGTGGACTTGCAATCCACCGCATAGAATACGAAGAAAAGCTTATAAGACACCAAAAGAGGTTAAGGATACTCAACAAGGTCTTGAAGGCGTCCAAGACAGATAACCTAGAAGATTTCCTCAAAACTATACTCGATATCATGATAGATAAGTTGAAATTTGAGAGTGGAATTGTAACATTTAATGGAAAAACAATATACAAGAGAGGATCCATCATACCCGAAAAGGATATCATAGAGCATGTCATCATTAAAAGAAGAGGGAAGAATAGGATAGTCATGATACCCTTAAAGTTCCAGGATAATATGGAGGGTGTGATAGAAGCCCATAGTAGCAAGAAAGTGCCTAGAATGGCATTTATCAGATTATTCGCTAATGAGATAAATGAGGCTATCTCAAGGATAATAATGCAGAAGAACCTCCAGGAGTCACTCCATGAAAAGGAGGTTTTACTCAGGGAAGTTCATCATCGCGTAAAAAATAACCTACAAGTCATATCAAGTCTATTATCATTACAGGCCAAATATTGTGGAAACGAGGAAGTGAAGAATATCATAGCAGACAGCCAAGCAAGGATAAAATCCCTAGCATTAGTACATGAAAAACTCTACAGGACAGAAAACATAGCCCATATAAGCTCTAGAGAGTACTTGGAAAGTCTTAGCATGGACATTATAAACTTCCAAGCCCCCAGACCAATAAAAATACGTCTAGAAATTGATATAGATGATATCCCACTTGAAATGGACAAGTGCATACCCCTCGGACTTATAACAAATGAACTTGTAAGAAACTCTCTGAAACATGCATTCCCAGAAGGAGAGGGCATAATAACTGTGAACTTTAAACGCCAAGGGGATAAATGCAAACTTGAAATCTCAGATAATGGCAAGGGCCTCCCAAAAGATTTTGATATTGAAAGATTATCATCCCTCGGCTTGCAGCTCGTCCTAGGCCTTGTCAGACAATTAGATGGCCAACTTATGATAGAATCGGATGGTGGGACACTATTCAGTATAGAATTCCCACTCTAGCCTCCCCTTAGGGTTTCTAGTAGAATGCTCTTTTCAATTCTTGTGATGAAAACCCTCATCTTTAAAAGTTGATCGGGGTTTGTTGATATCCCATCCACACCCATTCTTATAAGTTTTTCCACAATATCATAATCTGTTGCCGCATACCCTGCGACACAAGTTTTTATCCCCACCCTTGAACATGCCCTGATAACGTTATTTACGAGTCTGAGGAGGGCTGGATGGGTTAAATCGAACAGTTTAGCGACCCTCACACCTCTCCTGTCCACTGCTAGGGTACACATGGCAAGATCGCTCATCCCAATGGATACAAAATCAAGACCATAATCTATAAATTCTCCAATTTGCAAGGCGGCTGATGGAGTCTCCACAGACAATCCAACTTCAAGATCGCGGTGGGGTTTCAAGCCGCAGTCTTCTAATATACTCTTAGCAGATAAGTATTCGATCCCATCCCTTACAAAGGGGAATTTGAGGCCGAGGTTGGAATATCCATCATCTATAAGCTCTTTTATCGCCCTGAATTCCGCCTTTAGCACATCAACGTCTCGCAGATCCTTGTAGATGCCCCTGAATCCTAGTAGTGGGTTTGGTTCTTCTGGTTCGACATCCCCTCCTTGGAGGTTCCTTAATTCATCAGTTGGGATGTCAAAGGTTCTAAACCATACAGGCTTGGGATAAAAAGATTCAAGAACGAACTCAAGACCCTTTTTGAGGACATCGGTTAACCTACCTTCTTCTAGGAGCCTATAAGGGTGTTTGCCTGTTTCTATCACCATATGCTCTATCCTAACTGATCCTATCCCATCAGCATAGTCCGCTATCCTATCTGCAATTGATGGTATATTCAAGTTTGTCATTAGAGTGGTTGCAGTCTCCTCAAGGGGTAATTCCTCTATGATTTCTTCCCATTCCATCACACCCTCATAGATGTTGCCGGTTTTACCATCAACTGTAACCACCATATCATCCTCAAGGACCTCTGTGGCCTTCTCAGTACCTACCACACATGGTATTTTCAACTCTCGGAGTGTGATGGCAACATGACTTGTGAGGCCGCCATAATCTGTTACAACAGCACCGACCCTCTTTAGTTTCGGTAACATGTCCCGGGACACCCTTGACGTTACTATGATCTCCCCGCCTTCGATGGACATCATATCCTTGAATGATTCTATCTTTTTCACTCGTCCGCTTCTAATATAGGGACTGGCCCCTATACCCCTGATAAGTTCCATATTCTTATCTATGTAAGTTTCTGATAAAAAAGGCTATTGTTAATATTCAATATAGTGGAACTTTTTCTCGATTAAGAAAACTATAAAGAATCCGAGGATAGCTATTATGACCGCGGGGATCAATGAAGGTGTTGATTGGATGATGGACATTTTACTATAGGGGAGTCTTAAAGTTCCTATCATCAAGCCTACAAGGAATGCCATTGTCATGGACTCATGGTTTCTGAGAAGATAATCGAGGAACCTGGAGAAGCTTATGATCCCGATGACCGCGCCTACGATGAACGCTATAATATCTAGTATTGAGAATCTTATAAGGGCACCTAGCATATATTCATACTGGTTTAGGAGTAATAGCATGAACGCCCCCGAGATCCCAGGGAGTATCATCGCACATATTGCAACCATCCCAGAGATGAATATGACCGGAAGTGTATGGTTTGCCTGTATGGGATTCAAACCAACGAATAAAAAGGCAAATATAAATCCTATGATACTAGATACAAGATTTTTTAATGAAAAACCATCTATTTTATTAAATACTAGATAAGCCGATGCTAATATAAGTCCTAGGAAAAATGCATAAGTGTATGCTGCATAATAGGTTATCATGAATGATATTATCCTAGATACTGTTAAAACAGCCATCCCTATCCCTGTGAGAAGTGGTATGAACAATTCGAAGTCTATTTCCTCCCGGGCCAATCTTGTGAAAGATCTTAAATCTCCCCTAAATAATGGTTTTAAGAATTTGAAGCTGATTTTACTTATAGAATGGACTAACCTTTCATAGATTCCAGTTATAAGCGCCATGGTCCCCCCTGAGACTCCTGGGATGGTGTCAGCAGTTCCCATGAGGAAACCCCTTAATAGTATGGCGATGAAACTCCTCAACCACCTCATATAAACATCAACCTCCACAAAACTTAGAAACATATCCTGGGGGACCCCCCCTTGATTTGTCTTTGTGAAATTTAACTTATATATTTTCAAACTGGGGAGCCCCTAATTTTTCCCACTTCAAGGAACTTTTCACCCCGCAATTTTAACATTAACATTAAAATCAGCTGCTAAGTCCCCTTCTGAAAGGGAGGGGATACAGCAGGGGAAGTGGCTGGGAAAATTTTAGTGAGAAACATGAAACTATGAAATACAAACTTGATAAAGGTGCTCATTCAGTTTATTCTCTTTATTATCATCTTATATTCGTAGTAAAGTATCGTAGAAGTGTTTACGAGTAATGAGATTATAGACTTTCTCAAGCAGAAGATTCACGAGATTTCAGAAACTTTCGATGTTGAGATTCTCGCAATAGAATGTGATGTAGACCATGTTCACATTCTGTTCAAGGCTAAGCCCACTCTGCATATACCAAAATATCAACGCACTTAAAACTATAACTTCAAGAGATGATAAGAAGGAATTTTCCAGAGGTGAAGAAGAAGCTTTGGAAAAACGTCCTCTGGTCCCCCTCATACTTCTTGGCAACAAGTGGACAGGTTACATTGGGATGTTTTGAAGAAATATGTGGAGTCACAAAGGTGAAAACGATGCCGATTAGCTACTTTTGAGAGAAAGAAACTCATCTTGTCCAAAATAGGTGAAATCCCGATAAAACTCCATAGACCAATTGAAGGCAAAATCAAAGGAGTAATTATCAAGAGAACTAAGACAGGAAAGTGGTTTGCCATCATCCAAGCTGAAACTGAACCTCTGCCAAAAACGGGCAGAGCTGTTGGAATAGATGTAGGAATTAACCACTTCTGCGTCAATTCCGATGGAAAAGCCTTCGAAAATCCAAAGTTCATAGATAAAACTCTCAAAAAGATAAAGAAAGCTCAAAGAGAAGTATCACGAAAGCAGAAAGGTTCGAAGAGGAGAGAAAAAGCGAGGCTTAAGCTGACCAAGCTCTACGAAAAACTGAACAATCAACGCTTGGATTTCCTCCACAAGCCCTCCCGTTATTACGTGAACAACTACGACGCGATCTGCGTAGAGGATTTAAATGTGAAGGAGAGTTAAACTTGCGAACACGTCTAAAAGATGCTCCAACTGTGGTCACGTCGTTGAAAATTTCTCCCTAAAAGACAGGCGGTTTGCCTGTCCGAAATGCGGATGTAAGGCGAACAGAGACCTAAACACCTCCCTCAACATACTGGATGTAGGGCTGGGACGGTCCCTGAATGCCCGTAGGGGGAGAACCACCACCCCTCATGACTCCCTACATGAAAATAATCGAGGGACAAGTTCTCTCAATGAAGCGGGAAGCCCCATCCGTAAAGGCAGGGTAGTTCACACCTGTTGTATGATATGCCTAAAATTTGCAGTGGGAGGCCAGCATTTCATTAGGGATTTCAAGTTTTTTGTGTGGTGGAAACATTTAAATAGGGTTTAGGTTCACCTAATATTGAGGTTGTGTGATGATCACCTTAAAAGACCTTAAAACTGGAAAAAAAGCCAGAGTACAGGAGATAGTAGGGGGAATTGGCCTGCGGAGGCGGTTGGAATCCCTCAACATAAGGGTTGGAAAGGAGATCCGAAAAGTATCATCATTACCATTCCATGGGCCTGTCATCATAGAAGTTGACAGGTGCAAGATAGCCATAGGCCAGGGTATGGCGGCTAAAGTCCTAGTGGAGGTACTAGATGAAGATACTCCTCATGGGAAATCCTAACGTTGGCAAAAGCGTTGTCTTCTCAAGGCTAACAGGTGCAAATGTCGTAGCATCCAACTATCCAGGCACAACAGTAGGGTACACCCGAGGAACCTTAAAATTAAAAGGGAAAAAAATTGAGGTAATAGACGTCCCAGGCACGTATTCTTTAACACCCTTCTGCAAGGCCGAGGAAGTTGCAAGGGACATGTTCCTCAAGGAAAACCCTGACCTAATACTAAATGTGCTGGATTCAACAAACTTGGAACGCAACCTCTACCTCACACTCCAAATACTGGAAAAAAAAGTACCCACAATAATCATCCTCAACATGTGGGATCTTGCAAGGAGAAAAGGAGTCCATTTAAACGTTAAAAAACTTGAAGAAAGCCTAGGAGTCCCCGTAATACCAGTGACTGCGGTGAGTGGGGAAGGGATAATACAAGTAATACAAAGTATAGAAAAAATCCTAGAAAAAAAGGAAGAACACATCCCAAGTATCGAGAAAATGGATGACGAGGAAAAGTGGAAGTTCATAGGCAAACTACTACTAGATATACAGAAGATAGAACACAGACACCCCACATTATTGGAAAGACTCGAAGATGCATCTGTACATCCCATTTTTGGCATTCTAATAGCCCTGTTAGTAGCATACCTCACTCTCCAATCCATAATAGGAGTCGGTGAATTTCTAATTGGGAATATCCTTGACCCCTTCTTCTACAATTATTACGGCCCACTCATAACCAGGATCATAGAGTCAACCTTCCCAAGCGGGCCCATTCACGACATACTAATAGGCACAGGCTACAATTACATGGAATCATTCGGACTCTTAACAACTGGAGTATATGTTCCACTCGCAGTTGTATTACCATACGTATCACTCTTCTACCTAGTATTAGGCTTCTTGGAGGACCTTGGATATTTGCCAAGGCTAGCAGTCCTCACAGATAACATAATGCACAAGCTAGGATTGCACGGAGCCTCCATAATCTCACTCATATTAGGCTTGGGGTGTAACGTCCCAGGGGTCCTTGCCACAAGAATATTAGAAGATGAGAGGGAAAGATTCATAGCACTAACACTCCTATCAATATCAGTGCCATGCATGGCCCAAACAGCAGTCATAATAGGACTACTAGGCCCTTATGGTATAAAGTACATTGCAATGGTATACGGGACACTACTAACAATCTACATAACAGCAGGGTACATCCTAAACAAGATCATGAAAGGCGAAAGCCCTGAGATATTCCTTGAGATACCACCATACAAGATACCCCACATTGGGACGCTCCTTAAGAAAACATGGATCCGAATAAGAGGATTCTTACTAGAAGCCATACCATTCGTCTTCCTGGGAATACTAGCAATAAACCTACTATATGTTATGGGTATAATGAAGATCCTAACAGGTCTCCTTGCACCAATATTCTCAAGCATCCTGGGCTTGCCACGGGAGGCCGCGGCAACACTAATAATAGGATTTCTAAGAAAAGACATCGCCACTGGCTTGCTAGCACCACTCCACCTCAGCCCAGAGCAGCTAGTAGTCGCCACAACCGTCCTAGCAATTTATTTCCCATGTATTGCAACATTCGTAGTCCTTGCAAAGGAGATAGGGGTCAAGGGCATGATAAAAATAGGCATACTAATGGTAACCCTAGCATTCCTTGTAGGTGGAATACAACATTTAATACTGACAAACACATAGATTATAATGTTGGGCCGGTGGTCTAGGGGTTAGGATACCTCGCTCACAACGAGGTGGTCGCGAGTTCGAATCTCGCCCGGCCCACTCTAAACCCTCTTTTCTATCTCAAGGAGTAAAGGAACGGCCAAAAGTTGCATTATAACAGAAAAAATGACCAACACAGCCAATGAGACCTCATAGAGTATGCCCATTAAAAGACTGCCAAAGAACCATGAAAAACCAAAAAGCATATTAAAGATTCCATAGGCGGATCCCCTCCTATCAGATGGGATTATCCTCGCTATAGCGGCTCTCATGATAGATTCCTGGGCACCCATACCAACACCCCACAATATAACGCCGAAAACAGCCACAGAAACCCCGCCAAGGAACGCTAATGGAGCGAACATGGAAGATAATACAACAGATACCATCATAATCCTGAAACCATAATAATCAAAAAATCTCCCAAACAACAATGCTGAAATGGCATCCACAGACATGGCAAGAGCATACAATACTGGTATCACAGAATCGCTGAATAGTGCCACATTCTTGAAATGATATCCAATAAGGGGAAAATCGGCATAACCCGCACCTATAAGACACGCCATACCTATATACAACCAGAAAACAATCCCAGGAAACCTCACGAATCTAGGAGTTTCAATCTCCAATCTTCGAGGGTGTGGGAATAAAAAATATGCGAATATTAACGTTAAAATTGCAAGGATCGCAGGGAATCCAAGAAAGGCGAAACCAGCCCTATATCCCCCCTTAAAATATAATACAAGAAAGACTATCAAAGGCCCCAATATCGCCCCTACTTGGTCGAGAGCCTCATGAATGCCAAAACCCCACCCATAGCCCACCTGACTCGTGGCATATGACAACATAACATCCCTTGCAGGGGTCCTGAAACCCTTCCCCACCCTTTCAAGGATTATTAATAGGATCGCTACTTGCCAGTTAAAGGCCAATGCAAGTAATGGGACAACCACCAAATTTATAATATATCCTATGAATGTCATGAACCAGTACCGGCGCGTCTTATCAGCAATATACCCTGAAAAAAATCTTATAATATAACCCAAAAGTTCTCCCAAGCCACTGGCAAAACCCACCATTGTGGCGCTCGCACCTAACATGAAAAGGAATGGTCCCGTTATCCCCCTGGCACCCTCATATGTCATATCCGCGAATAGACTGACTATTCCAAGGATGATTATAAACCTTTGAGCCCTTTTCATAAAATCCACCAACCAATACTAAGATGATCTTCTTTTACCCCTTCGCAAAATCATCCAATCCGATTCTAAAATATTTCAAAGAAGGCCTCCTAGAGTCTGCGGGGACAGAGGATATGCTGCCAGTAAAGGGATAAAAATGGCAAACCCCCACATCAAAGCGTGAAGTGGTTCACACTAGTAGTACGGCGATTATACCCGAAAGGAATATGCCATCAAAAGTCCCAGCCCCGCCTATGCTCGCTATTGGAGCGCCCAGTTCTTTTATCCTCTGAAGGTTGAGGATATCAGCCCCTATCAAAGTGCCGATGGTGCCTGAAATATATGCAATGACAACTGGGTTGTCACTTGCGATTAATAGTGCTGTTACCGCCGCTATAATAGGGGGGATGAAAGCCGGGATTGCTATTCCAAGTCCTCTTATGGGTTTTGCAAAGATATTACATACGATCGTGACTATGATTATCGCGACTATGGCCTTTAGAATGAGGAGAGGATTATCAGATAAGCGTAGAAATTCATATATGACCACGATACATGGTATTATCGCGCCTCCAAGATTTAATGCGAGTATGGTCTTTCTAGGTTCATGGAACGGTATCATATACCTTATCCCTAAAAAGTTTATTTCCCCTATTTTCTCCACTTCATTTGTCCACTCTTTTATGGGTATGTTCACACCACTCCCAATCAATGACATCCAAAAAAGAAGATAAGCCACAGATGCTGGGATTCCAAGGCGCGTGAAGGCCAACATGACGCCACCGGCAAAAAATAATAAAAGGAATGGTAAAAGGATGAGGATGATTATTAGGATTAATAATGAACTGAATTTATGATGGAAACCAAAGTATCTGTCCATAACCTCACCCCCCCATGGAGCTTCTATTTATCATATAGATACTTATTAATTTAATGTGTCAAGTTTAAAAATTTTTATCTTCAAACTCTAGATTCAAGAATTCTAGCATTTAAGGCTTTTATGATATGGATGGCTCTATAAGTATATTCCAGTTCTGAAATGCCAAGATATGAGGATCTTCTGAATCCTCCATCATTGTTTTGGAGGGATAAAACA
>LGEU01000015.1 GCA_001507955.1 Methanobacteriaceae archaeon 41_258
TGGAACGGTCAAAACCCTAATAGTATAGCCAATTACAATGGGACTCCAACCAATAGGATAGTGCAAATTGCCAAGGAACGTTTAATCCAAGCATTGGGAGATTTCCATTCAACCCAACCCGGTGGAACTCCAGGAACTGATGCAGTATTCTGTTCAAGAACACCAACCTATGAAAGTTACAAGATAGCATCTTATATAAGTAAGAACAGCCCCTCTAAGCTGATAGTGTATAAGAAAGCCGGGGTAGAATATCCAGGAGCCCTCGAGGATGTGTGCAACCTTAAAAGCATACCTAGTGTTACATGTGAGGTTTTATCCCCACATGGAAGCGTAGCCCAAGGTAGTGTTGGCAGATCATTTACGCAAATGGTCCTATTCCTACAATACAATAATATTATACAGGATACTATTTTGTCAGTTCCACAGGTAATTACAATCGCAAATACCATAAAAAGCTATTATGAATCCTATAAGGGGCTGCCTGACAATGTCACTGTTAACAACCGGTATTATAATATGGGCCAGGTATTGTACTTGTTCTGTAAGGCCACGATGAGCAGTGGCAGCACCACCATGATAAGCGTGTGGAATGTTGACAGTGCCATACTATCATCTGGAAACTATAAAAGTGGGATGATTTATAAGTCAGAGTATCTGCAGGTTGCCGGGAGGATTATTGCATTCATTGACAAGTATGCTCGCGCACCAATATGCCAGTACAAGTCTTGGAAGAATACCATTTCAGCGCCTAGTCTACATATACAGTAAGATCTTATCGTTTTATGGAAAAAAGACTTCCAGGGTATGTGACGATCTAGAATTGGGATTCGATTTCATCTTCGCCCATGAGCCTTTCACAGAAATGACATCTTAGAATCACAGGTTCTCTGTTAATGACATAAAATCGTGTCTCCACTGGCTCCCTTTTATTAGTTATACAATTTGGATTAGGACATTTTAGTATCCCATGCACTTCATCGAGGAGGTGTACTTTCCATTTTTCCACTATCTCATAATCTCTTATTATGTTTATGGTCGCTTTAGGTGCTATGAGGGCTATCTGATCCACTTCATTTGATTCCAGTTCCCTGTTTTCCACTTTAACAATATCCTTTGAGCCATAACGTGAAGATTCCATGTTAATAGCTACTGTAACCCTGCTTTTACCATCTGGAAGACCTAATATCTTCAAAACGTGCAAGGCCTTATTTGAGGTTATATGGTCTATAACGGTCCCATTTTTTATTGGTTTAACTTTAAGTTCTTTGGGTTTTCTCAATCTAAACCCCCTATATTATATATTCCATGAATTTGGCATATACTGGACGTGTTATAAAAACTCCTATGAGTACGCCTAGTACTGTTGTGAACGCGAAACCGGCTAGCATTCCTATACCTGTAGCACCCCTAGAGAAGCCAACGTAAGCTAATGGTAGCATTGCAGCGATTAATGTGCCGGCAGAGGCGAATATTATGAAGAAAGCTTCCCTGATCCTGAATCTTCTCCTGCGCCTTTTCACTTTTTCTCCGCTGAGTACTTCATCTGTCATGATTATTTGGTCATCCACCCCAGTACCTATGGCTGCTAGGATACCTGCTATAGCGGCCAGGTCTATATTCCATCGTATGATGGCGGCAACACCTAGTATGAGTATGAGTTCTGCCAGTGTTGTGAAGAATATTGGCAGTACTAGGATGGGTGTCCTGTAACGTGCGACTAGGATTATGATAATGGCAATAACAGCAAGTAAACCTGCTATGATAGCCCCTTTGGTGAATTCACCTCCTAGTTCTGCGGATACACTGCTTACACCAACGATTTTAACCTTAACGGGTAGTGACCCCGATTTTAGGAGGGTTTCAACTTCTTTTGCCTTTAGTTCTGCGGATTCTTTCGTGCTTTCAGTGCCTGTTATTGCAACATCTGTCACGGGTTTACCAGCCGCAACATCAGGTGATATTGTAGGGGAGGTTATGAGGCGATCATCCAAGTACATGTCAACTGGGGCTCCTGCTTTGCCCTCTGCAGCCTTTGCAAAACGTTTCGCACCATCAGTTGATATGCGGAATGGGACTTGCCACTGGTTTCCTTGTATTATAGGGGATTGTACACTTACAATGTCTGCTCCGGTGAGCACGGTTTTATTGTCGATTTTCGCCTCGAATTTACCGGGTGCCCCCACTATCCTGGTCACTTCTTCAGGGTTTACCCCGGCGATTTCAATGATAACGTTTTGGCTTCCGCTGGCCCTTACTTTCACATCCTTTACACCGAAGATGTTAAGTCTTTTATCAAGGACGCTGGTTATGGTGTTCATAGTCGCTGGGTCCACTGGTTTTTCTAATTGTAGTTGTATAATGGATCCCCCCTTCAGGTCGAGGCCCTGTGGGATTCCGAGGGTTGAAATAGCCGCTAAACTTATCACTATTAGTATTATGAGGATGATCGTTCTTGGTTCTCTTACGAATCCTGAGACTCCTTTTCTCATGATCTTGCCTCCAAGTACCATCTTAGTATACCAAGGTTCATGAGCCATGTTGTTATGATATCAGCTGATAATCCGATAATAAGGACCGCGGCTATATTACTTAAAACTTCGGCTTCTGGTATTATGAATACTGTTACAATGTAGAGCGCGCTCATGGATGCTATTGCCGCTGCCGACATTGTTAAGCCAGTTTTCATGGCTCCTATGGCCCTCTCGGTTATTTTGCCCTTTCTTTGTTTAAGGATTCTTGTTGTGAGTAGTATGTCAGTGTCTACGCTGTAGCCTATTAACATGAGGACCGCGCCGATGGATGCGAGAGACAAGGGGACTTTGAACAGTGACATTCCACCGAGTGCGATTATAATATCGGAGGCTGCTGCCATTATAACTGCAAGTGATGGTACCAGGTTTCTGAAGACTATGAGTACTGTTATGGACATGAAAAAGAAGGCGAATCCCACAGCCCAACAGATTTGGGCCATGGCTTCTTTGCTAAGTATTGGACCCACTGACCTGTAACTTTTTATCTTTGCGGTGCCCTTAAGGGCATTTGCGAATTCATTGACTTGGACGTCACTGCCCATTTGTACTGTTGCGTCATTTCCTTTCATTGAGATGATATTAACGTCTTTGATTTTTAGTTTTTCTTGGATGAGGGCTTTGAGTTCTGTTTGATCCATCCTTTTTTCTAGTGTCAATTCGGCGATGGATCCTCCCTTTAGGTCGACGCTCTCCTCTAGTCCGTGTGTTAGTAGTATGCCAAGGGATAATAATGTTACAATGAGTGGTATGATTATGAGTAGTTTGTAGGATTTTAGAAGTTTTGCTTTCAATGCTGTTCACCCTCTTATCCCATAGAGTATATTTTAAGGTCCTTTTCGGCCATGACCTTTAGAGTGTCCTCTTTAATCTCGTTAAATTGTTTCCCGCCAGTTTTTATCGTGAAGGAGTTTATTATACGGCCTCCTCTCGCTTTTATCTTCTCGGCCATCCTGTTTATTACATTGCTTCCGCCTTGATGGCCCATTGTAGCGAATAATATGACATCTTTACCTTTTAGTTTTAGGTTATCTATTAATGTTATTATGGCAGGTGCTGGTTTACCAGCCCATGTGGGGGATCCTATATATAGGAGGTCATATCCTGTTAAGTCAATAGTTTCGGGTTCTATCGTGGTCTTGTTCTCTCTTATAGCATCTATAATAGATCCTATATTACTTAGGATCCCGTATCTGTCCTTCAAGTCCTCTATTTCCATGGTTTTGGCTGATAGTTCATCTGCAAGGGTTTTAGCTACTGTTTCGGTCTTTTTTGTTTTTGAATAGTATATGATTAGTATCTTTTTCATAATGGGCACCTTCTCCCCCTTGGTATTTGCTCCGTGCTATGGGTGTACTGCTGGAAGGTCTAGGGACATTTTTTCATCAAAACCGAACATGATGTTCATGTTTTGGATTGCTTGGCCAGATGCTCCCTTTACTAGGTTGTCGATTGCTGATATTATAACGGCTCTTTTGTTATCATCAATTTCGAAGCAGCCTATATGGCACTCATTAGAGCCTCTGACAGCGCTTAAACGTGGCATTTCACCCTCTTTTATTATTTTTATGAATGGTTCGCCTTCGTAGAATCCACTGTATATTCCTTCAAGTTCTTTGGGGGTGAGGTCCTCTTTTAGGAATGTATGTGCTGTTGTTAGGATTCCTCGGATAACTGGTACAAGGTGTGGTGTGAAACTCACATTTACTTTGTATTTTTTTGATAATTCTTGGCGTATCTCTGGTG
The DNA here is from genome assembly GCA_001507955.1 of Methanobacteriaceae archaeon 41_258. Lineage (GTDB taxonomy): Archaea > Methanobacteriota > Methanobacteria > Methanobacteriales > DSM-23052 > Methanothermobacter_A. The sequence goes on from LGEU01000015.1 coordinate 4,275, forward strand.
TATGCCTATGATCTGTCACATTATATGGTATCACATTGTCACTACAATTTGGATAGTGGGTTATGGTGGTGGGTTTTATCCCGGCGCCGCTTACACCAGTTTTTGAATCTATTATAAAAGTTTCGGCTAATCTTTCATATACTAGTGGTATACATGCTAGTATCGCCCCTGTAGGGAAGCACCCAGGATTCGCAACGAGATGTGCATCCTTTATCTTGTCCCTGTAAATTTCTGGGAGCCCGTATACGGCGTCCAATTGGCCTTCATGTTTTATCCCATACCATTCTTCATATGTTTTTATATTATCGAATCTGTAATCACCGCTCAAGTCAATGACTTTTATATCCTGTTCTAGGATCTTTGGCACAATCTTCATAGAGGCTCCATGTGGTGTTGCTGTGAATATGAGATCTGCATCAATATTATCAATGTCAACATCTGAGAATTCAAGTTCAAGGTCTTGGAGGTGTGGGTGCACTCTATTTATGGGTTTGCCGGCATATTTTCTAGATGTGGCTGCCACGATCTCCACATGTGGGTGTTTGCTTAGAAATCTTAAAAGTTCGCCGCCTGTATATCCACTGGCTCCTATAATACCTACATCAATCATTAAAATCACCAAATTTTAACAATTTTGGAATGTTTTATCATCAAATTTCATGCTTTTTATTTTTTTGATTATTTTGCAGGTGCTGTCAAGTGGGGCTTTTTTGTATTTCTTCACTCTTTTAACTTCGCATTTAAGACCCCTTTTTCTAAGTTCATGTTCGAGTTCTTTAATATTAAAGTCTTGATCTGGTCCTATGGCTATGATATCAGGGTCTATTTTATGAACTATCTCAAACATGTCTGTCTCACTACCAAGGTAGGCTTTATCAACAGGTTTTAACATTCTAACAACTTCTAGTCTCTGTTTCTCATCTACGATGGGGACTCTTTTCTTCGCCCTTACAGTGAAGTCCCTGGCAACGACTACAACTAGTCTAGCATCTTTTCCGCCGAGTTTTTTAGCCTCTTCTAGGAAGAAAACATGTCCTGGGTGTATGATGTCAAAGGTTCCTGTGGCCATCACAGTCTTCATAATAGTTTTCACCTACTATGGGTCCTCATATTCTAGGGCTTCTTTGAAGTCTATTTTACCCTTGTATAGGGCGGATCCGATCACAACGCCATTCACACCAGTTCTCTTCAAAAGTTTAAGGTCTTTGATGGAGGTCACGCCACCAGAGTATATGATTGGTATATTAACTGTATTGACAAGTTCTTTTAAAGGTTTAACATCCACTCCTTGGAGTAGTCCTTCGACGTTTACGTTGGTGAAAAGTATGCTACCTGCACCTTTATTTTCAAATAATTTTGCCAATATTGGGGCTTTTTTGGACGTTTTTTCTGTCCAACCTTTTATAACTACCCTTGAATCTTTGCTGTCAACTGCTACCATTATGTGATCTGATCCGTATTCTTTTGAAAGTTTTTCCACGATCTCAGGTTTTTTAATGACTAGAGTGCCAAGGATTATCCTCTCAACGCCGATATTGAGGAGTTTCTGGGCATATTCTCTGGTTCTTATACCGCCACCTAATTGTACTGGGATGGAAAGGGATTTGACAATCTCTTTTATAATATGGAAATTGTTGCTTGTTCCAAGGGCCCCGTCAAGGTCTATTAAGTGTAGCGTGCTCGCCCCTGTTTCTTCCCATTTCATGGCCGCGCCTATGGGATCGTCTATGATGACTTGTTCAGTGCCTGGGATGCCCTGTACTAGTTGGACGCATTTTCCATTTTTTATGTCAACTGCAGGGATTATCAACATTTTATCAGGGGGGAACATGATAATCACATTATCGTTTTTAAAAGTGTGTTATATCATTTATTGTTCTGGTATAATATAAAAATTCCGAGGATCATTATAAAAGCGGAGAAAATTTGAAGACTCCCAAAGGGTTCTTTGAGGATCAAGAATGCGAACATGGCCCCGAACAAGGAAGAGAGTGGGAATAGTGAGCCCACTCCTGTTGATCCTATTTGTCTGAGGGCGAAGTAAATTAATATGAAGGCGAAGCCTATACTAAATATTGAAACGGAAAATAGGAATGGTAACATTTTAAGTGGGAATCTCAAGCTCATATTAAGGAATAACAAAATGAACATTAATATTAGACCACCAGTAAAACTTTTTATAGCTGATATCCATATAAGGTCTCTCTTTCCGCTGAGAAATTTACTTAATACGGTGTCTAGACTCCAGAAGAATGCTGCTCCAATAACAAGGAGATTGCCCTTAATATTCTGGGTTAAGATTATATGATGGAATTCTCCATTAGTTGCTATTAGGGTTGCTCCCATGATTAATAAAAGAACACCTAAAATGCTTTTTAATTTTAAAGATTCCTTAAATATAATTAAGCCCATCAATATTATGAAGAAAACTTCGATATTTAAAAGGAGTGCTGAGTTCACAGCGCTGGTTTCGCTAAGACCCCTAAGAAAGAGTAATGGGGCTATAGCAGAACTTGAAATGGCTGTTACGATCAATATGAGGTAATCGGAGGGTTTTATGGACATTTCACTATCTTTTTCACGATTGAGCACATTTAATATAAAATTCTTTAAGGGCGATTGTCTTACCAGGAATAGGAAAATTCCTGCTATAAGATAAGTTAAAGCTCCGATCAAAATGGGGTTCATTTCACTGACCATAATTTTATTAAGGGGTGCTGATAAGCCGAAGAAGATTGTGGCAAAAATTACGCTCACATAACCCCATAGACGTTTCATTGAATCCCCCCTAACTGAGGATTAACATCCCAATTATATCTGTATAAGGTTTATAAAAATCAATAGCAAGGAGGATTGATAAGGGTATGAAAAAGATAGCATTGAAGGTAGCATATCTGGGCACGCGCTTTTATGGATTTCAAAGGCAACCAGGCCTCCCCACAGTTGAAGGAGAGATTATAAGCGCACTACAAGAGGCTGGTCTTATTGAGGATCCGAGGAAAGCAAGATTCCAAGCTGCTGGCAGAACAGATAAAGGTGTGCATTCACTTGGCAATGTTGTAACATTTTACACACCATATGACGTCCATGTAAATCAAATAAATGATATCCTGCCACGTGACATTAGGGTATTGGCAAGTGCCTCTGTATATTATGGGTTCAAGGTAAGATATCCCATTAGAAGATACTATCGTTATATATTATTTGATGATGATCTTAACTTAGAAGCTATGAACTTAGCGGCTTCAAAGTTTGAAGGAACACATGATTTCACGAATTTTTCCAAGAGAATTGAAAGAAACCCTATAAGGAAGATAGAATCTGTTAAAATTCTAGAAGATGATGATTATTACCTTATTGACGTGGTTGGTAAAAGTTTCCTATGGCAGATGGTGAGGAAAATAGTTAAAGTTATCGCCGATGTTGGGAGGGGTGAAATCGAAATAAAGAGGGTTGATGAGCTACTCAATCCAAAGGAGAGAATCTATATAGATCCAATGCCACCAGAAAACCTTATACTAATGGGACTTGAATATGGGGTTAAAATCATGTTCAAAGAAGATGATTATGCGATATCCTCATTTAAATCAATGCTAGAGGAGGAATTCCTAGAATATAAGAGAGCATCTATTGTCAGGAAAGTGATGAGGGATACCCTTATATCCTTCAAATAATATTATAACTCCATAAAGTCAATTAAAAATGGGTAATTGGAGGATGATAAATTAAAAACTAATGATGTTAAATCTCCCATTATAGTGGGCCTAGACCCTGGTTTAACCGTGGGTATCGCTATTTTAGACCTTGGAGGAGACCTCTTACATATTAATAGTATAAAAGAGGCTTCACATGCAGAAGTTATCATGGAGATCATGGATAAGGGTAAAGCCATTGTAATCGGCTCCGATGTCCACCCACCACCCAAGATGGTTAAAAAGATCGCAACAGCATTAAATTCCAAATTATACACACCAGAGAGAATATTTTCTGTGGCTTCAAAGAATGAACTTGTTAACACGTTCTTAATGGAGAAAAAATTGGATATTTCATTAGATGCCCATGAAAGGGACGCACTTGCAGCCGCGATCAAAACATATAGACACTATGAAAGCAAATTAAGACAAGTAGAGTCTCGTCTCACAAATTCAGATATTAGCGAGAGAGAAATTGATGAAATAAAAGGACTAGTGATCAAGGGCACCCCAATAGCCAACGCCATAAAGAAAATAAAAAAATCAAAAGGTGTCGAGAACATACTAGAAAAACCACATCTCAAGGAAAAACCAAAAAAGGCCCTGGAAAAATCGTCAAAATTAGAAAATCAAGTTAAAGTACAAGAACGGAAAATCGAACACCAGAAACTTTTAATAAACAAGCTAAAACGACAAAACCAGATATTAAAGAATAAGCTGCGAAGACAAAAAAGAGAAAATCTCAACTTAAAAAAGAAAATTGAAAGATTACATTATGAATATTCAAAGAACATACTTTTAAACAAGGAATTATCATCAAAGATAAAGCTGATAAAAAAATTACAAGAAAAATATAACAAAGAAAAAAAATTAAGAGAGAACTTGGAAAGAAACATCAATTCACTACTAGAAATGAAGGATTTCGAACATAAAGGTGAAAAACTCCCTGTAAAGATCGTGAAATCGTTCACTAAAGAAGGTATAAAAGAAGCTTGCCATCAATGGAAGATAAAAAAGGATGATGTAATTCTCTTATATAGTGCAAGGGGTGGAGGATCCCAAACTGCGAAAATACTCACTAAACTAGCTCCAAGGGCTATAATAACAAGGGAAAATATGTCACATCAAGCCCTTGGAATATTTGAGGATAAAGAAATCCCTGTAATCTTCGCTGAGGATATATCACTCGAAATCCGTGAAAATTTCGCACTAGTCAAATCCAAAGACCTCAAAAAGGAAATAGGAAAATGGAAGAAAAAAGTAATGGAAAAGCGAAGAAAAAAAGAAAAACAGAAACTCTGGAAGATAATAGATGAATACCGGGCTAAAAGGCGGAGAACGCACTAAGTAGAGTGGATTGTTATGAAGATCGCGATAATCATCGGCACCCGCCCAGAAATAATTAAAATGGCGCCAGTAATCGATGAGATCAAAAAAAGGGACTTAAAATTCTCCCTGATACACACTGGCCAACACTACGATCATGAAATGTCGCAACAATTCTTTCAAGACCTTGAACTCCCAAAACCAGACCATTACATAGGGGTTGGTTCAAAAAGCCATGCTAAGATGACAGCAACTACGATGGAAGGCCTTGAAGACATCCTAAAAGAGGAAAAACCAGACATAGTCATGGTACAAGGGGACACAAACGCTGTACTAGCAGGGGCCCTAGTAGCATCAAAAATGCATATACCGGTAGGCCATGTGGAAGCCGGTCTAAGATCATTTGACAAGACAATGCCCGAAGAAATAAATAGAATAGTTGCAGACACTTGCACACATCTCTACTACACCCCAACGGAAAAAGCAGCCTTAAACTTATTATTCGAAGGCGCGGATCCAGAGAATATTATCATAACAGGAAACACTGTAGTCGATGCTTGTCTTAGAAACCTTGAAATCGCTAAACGCAAATCTAATATAAAGTTTCCGTCTGATAAAATCGTCACACTAACGGTGCACAGAGCCGAAAACGTTGACAACAAGGCCAGACTCAAATCCATAACCCAGGCACTATTGGAATTAGATGAATTCATAATAGTATTCCCAGTACATCCACGTACACGTAAAAATCTTAAAAAATTCCACCTTTACAAGCTCCTATCCGAAGCAGAACATATTAAATTAGTGAAACCTTTAGGTTACCTTGATTTTCTCTTACTATTATCAAGGTCATATGTGGTCCTCACAGATTCTGGAGGTCTACAAGAGGAAGCCATAACACTTAACATACCATGTTTAACCTTGAGATACAATACAGAGCGTCCAGAGACTGTTGAAGCTGGTGGAAACATACTTGTAGGTGCGGACAAGGAGAGGATAATTAACACTCTTAGATTAATCCAAAAAGATCCAAATTTTAGGAAGAAGATGATAAATGCCCCTAATCCTTATGGCGATGGTAAAGCCTCCGAGAAGATAATCAACGCAACAGTCGATTTCCATAATAAAGGCAAATTAACCATAAAACCACCCGTGAACATACTCTCAGATCTCCAAAGAGAACTACACTTCATAGAAGAGGATATAACAGTACAATCCTTAGAGGAAAGGGACAAATGCAAGGTTAGGATAGTCTATGATGGGGTTAAGCCGAGGTTTCCCCATCAGACAATGAATCTTAAAGGAAAACAGATAATATGCGACATATATAAAATCTTATAAGGAGACCATAACATGGATTTAATAGCTGTTTTCGGACTAGGTCATATAGGACTTCCAACCGCCGCACTTTTCGCCAAGGCAGGTTTTAAAGTTATTGGTGTTGATATAAACCCTGATATTGTTAATTCGATCAACCAGGGCATTTCACCTATAATAGAACCTGGATTGGATGAACTTCTTGTTGAAGTTGTTAAAAAAGGGAAACTAAAGGCAACAGACGATGGTGAATATGCTGCCAGAAAAGCCAATATAATGATAATCGTAGTCCCAACACCACTAGGCGCTGATAAGTCATCAGACCTTTCAGCAGTTATCTCAGCATCAAGGACAATATCAAAGGGTCTTAAAAGAGGCGATCTTGTAATAGTTGAGAGTACTGTTCCACCAACAACATGCGAGAAGATCATTTTACCAATACTCGAAGAGAGCGGTTTAAAAGTTTCAGAGGATTTTGGGCTTGTATACACACCTGAAAGAGCGCTGCCAAATAACACATTATATGAGATGACGAACAATGCAAGGGTTATAGGCAGCATTGACGAGGAGAGCGCTGAAAGGGCTGCCGCACTCTATGATAAGATAACAAGAGGAGAAATAGTGAAAGTTAAAGATATAGTAACTGCTGAGATGGTTAAATTAATGGAGAACACCTACCGCGATACCAATATTGCACTAGCGAATGAATTAGCCATCATATGCGAATCACTTGGCATAGATGCCATAGATGCTATAAAAGCTGCGAATTACCATCCAAGAGTAAACTTACACATACCAGGCCCGGGAGTTGGAGGGCATTGCCTTTCCATCGACCCTTACTTTATAGTTGAAATGGCAGAGGCCAGAGGAGTCCCTGCAAGGCTGATTAGAACAGCACGCCAGATAAACGAGGAAATGCCCTACCATGTACTTCAACTTATAAAAGACGCCCTCAATGATACAGGGGTAAATATTGGGGATTCTAATATAGGAATCCTAGGAGTGGCTTACAAGGGTAATGTAGCCGATACCAGAGAAACACCCTCAAAGCCGCTAATAGACGCGCTACTACAAGAAGGAGCCCATGTGGTAGTACATGATCCCTATGTGAAAAAGGAAATTATAAAGGCCATGGGGGCAGAACCTGTTACATTAAAAGAGGCCCTAAGATGTGACTGCACAGTTTTGATGACTGATCATGATGAATATCGTAGTATAGAACCTAACATGATCCAGGGGAAAGTTTTCATCTGCGCAAGACCCATACTACAACCTGAAAAATTCAAGAAGAAGGGTATAATATTCAGGGGAGTGGGTCGTCCTTGAACCTATTAGTATTTGAGTATGCGACTGCCACAGGTATCCAAGATCATAGTATCCTAATAGAAGGTAAATCCATGCTTGAAGCCCTACTCCATGATTTACGTGAGTTTAAACCATCCTATCTCATCTGTGAAAAATTTCATCATTTAATTGATTATCCCAATCCTATCATACTCCAGGAAGATCTTTATTCATGGATTAGGGAACATGCAAGTGAATTTGATGCAACCCTTTTCATAGCACCAGAAGAAAATATGGAATTATATAAATTAACTCGTCTATTAGAATCAAAGCATGTCAAGATTATGGGCTCAGCATCTGAAGCCGTTCTCATATGCTCAGATAAACTCAGAACATATAATGCTCTTAAAGGCAAGGTACCTCTCATAGAAACCTATGAAACAGATGATATCAAATTTAAGGGAAAAATGGTGGTTAAACCCGTTGATGGGGTTGCATGCCAGGGTATAAAGATCATAGAGTCAAGTGAAGAGCTTGAAAAAGTGATGGCATCATCAGATTCTAGGATGATATTACAAAGGTTTGTAGAAGGTGAAGCCGCAAGCGTTAGCCTATTATCCAATGGGAAAACAGCCCTCCCACTATCATTAAATAGACAGTATATAGAATACAATAATGGGAAATTAGAATATAATGGGGGTATCACACCATTCAAACATGAAATGGCTGCTGATGCATTACTTGTAGCTAAAAAGGCTGTTGAATCCATAGATGGGCTCAGAGGGTATGTTGGTGTTGATCTAATACTATCAGATAAAATTTATGTTGTTGAATTAAATTCTAGAATAACCACACCATACATTGCTCTCCGAAAACTCATTGATATAAACCTTGGAAAGGCTATTATAGCAGCCGTTAATGGTAAAATACCCAGGGGATGGAGTATTAATGGAGTTGCTGAATTTAAAAAGGGGAAAAATTCCATGAAAATATCATAGGTCGATTCATATGAAAGTCGTGGGAATTGATATAGGTGGCGCGAACACAGACGTGGCCATAATAGAAGTAGAAAATGGGAAGTTAAAGGACATGAAAGTCGATTCTAGATACCTCCCTATGTGGCTTAAGAAAAACGAACTCCAAGAGACGCTAAAGGAACTCCTGGGCAGCGAAATGGAGAATATAGATGGTGTTGGAGTTACAATGACGGCAGAACTTGCAGACGCGTACAAAGACAAAGAAGAGGGCGTGAAGGATATAATAAAAAAAGTTGAGGAGGTTTTTAAAGTTCCGGTAGCATATGTTAGCCTATCAGGGATAATAGATACGGCTGCCGCCCTAAAGAACCCATTAAAGGTGGCGGCTGCCAATTGGATCGCAACATCCCAACTAGCCGCCGCCATAAGCGAAAATTGTATAATGGTGGATGTCGGAAGCACAACCACAGATATAATCCCAATAAAAGATGGCGGGGAATGTGCAAAGGGGAGATCAGATTTAGAAAGATTATCAACTGGAGAACTTGTATACACTGGCGTGCTAAGAAACAACCTTGCAACCATCGTAGATAAGGTCCCATTACATGGTAAATGGTACAGGGTTTCATCAGAATTATTCGCCATCACAGCGGACATTCACCTAGTACTTGGCAACATAGACTATAAAGAATACACTTGTGACACGCCAGACGGGGCCAATAAAACCATAAGAGATTCCATGAGGCGGATAGCAAGGTTACTCTGTGCTGACCTTAAACTTTTAAACCAACAAGACATAAGAGAGATAGCAGCATACATTTACCATCAACAGATATTAAAGATATCCGAAGCCATCAAAGAAGTTTCAGATAGGGAAAATCTGGATAAGATAGTTACAACAGGACTTGGTATGAACATCCTCGGAAGAAAAGCAGCCGAAGCCCTACATATGGAATGTAGGAGTATGGACGAATTTTTAGACCCCCGCGCATGTATAGTTGCACCTGCGATAGGGGCAGCTGTTATGATGGGAGACCACCTCACAGAATAATCAAATTTTAGTACCATACGTCTTTCAAGCCAATTAAATAGGCTATGATATTAGCTGAAAGGTGTAATACTACAGTTATTATTAGTATTGTGGCTATTATTTCCCATGTGAAATCGACAATAATAGATGCGAAGAACATGGCACCTACAGCAAAATCTAGCTGATCTAGGATAGGGGCAGGCCGCCCCCTTTTTATATTAAAGCGCCTCTTCATGAAACTCCCAAATGCATCACCCAAAACCGCCCCAATGGCCAATAGGAAACCTAGAAGGATCCCATATGGTATATCATCTGATAGAGTACCTTGTATCATCCCAATCAGCGTTCCTAGGAGCGTTCCTATCACACTCCCCCGCCACGTAACCCCATCACCTATCAAACGCCTTTTATCAATGAATCGATATCCAAGATCCAAGGGTGGGCCACCTCCAAAAACAAGGGCACTTACATTTGCTATATAAGCTGGTAGCATAAAGTATATTATATAGACAATACCTAAGATATTGATAGCATCAGTTTCCATTGTATTCACCAACATCCCTAGTAGGGGGATTCTATAAATCAAAGGGGATTGATGTATATAAACCTTAATGCACCTATTAAAATTTTACTGGGATAAAAAGTTTCGGAAAAAATCGTATTTAGGTGGGAGTGTGGTTATCAAAAAAACTAACAGCCTCTGTCCAGTATGTCTTAGGAAGATCAAGGCGGAGGTTCTGGAAGGAAGCGAAAAGGTTATCATAAGAAAGGAATGCCCAGAGCATGGTATTTTCGAGAACGTTTACTGGAGCGACAAAAAAGCATATGAAAGATTCTCCAATTACGATTACAAGGGTGAGGGTATTTTAAATCCTCAGACAGAAACGGATAAAGGATGCCCCCTTGATTGTGGGATCTGTCCACAACATGAAAGTCATACCATCCTTGGTCTTATTGATGTTACTAATCGTTGCAATTTAAATTGTCCCATTTGTTTTGCAAATGCTGCCGTTTCAAAATATCTTTATGAACCATCCTACGAAGAAATAAGGCAAATGTTGCGCAACCTCCGAGATAATAGGCCAGTGCCAACCCCTGCAATCCAATATGCTGGGGGCGAGCCCACAGTTAGAAAGGATATAGTAGACCTTGTCAAACTTGCCAGGGAGGAGGGCTTCACCCACATCCAATTAGCTACAAATGGTGTTAAACTAGCCACGAAACCTGAACTTGCAAGGGAACTGAGAGAAGCAGGGTTAAACACAGTCTACCTACAATTTGATGGTGTTACAGAGGAGCCATACTTTGAATCTAGGGGTAGGAACCTTTTACCTATTAAATTAAAGGCTATAGAAAATTGTAGAAAGGCCAATTTAGGCATAGTACTTGTACCGACACTCGTAAAGGGCATAAATGATCATCAGGTAGGAGACATGATAAGATTCGCGGTAAAAAACATTGACATAATAAGGGGTGTTAACTTCCAACCAGTATCATTCACAGGTAGAACACCCGCAGATAAAGTTGAAGAACAGAGAATAACAATACCTGATTTCCAAAGGCTAGTTGAGGAACAGACAAATGGCCAGATAAAAATGGAAGATTTCTATCCAGCATCTTCTGTTTGTCCTATATCAGATTTCGTGGCCGCATTAGAAGGCGAACCACAGGTTACATTCACTTGTCATCCGCATTGTGGGACCGCAACATATATTTTTGTGGAGAACAGCCACATGATACCCATAACACATTTCATTGACGTAGACAAATTCTTCAAGATACTTGAAAAGGACACCCAAGACTTAAAAGAGGGTGGCTTAACAGGGAAGGCAAAGGCAATCGCAAGATCTGCAATAGAACTCCCCAAGCTCCTTGACTCTTCAAAGGCCCCTAAGTCAGTGGATATAAAAAATATACTAATTTCAATATTTAAAGAGAGATCCTACAAGGCCCTTGGAGAATTCCATAAAAGGACATTATTAATATCATGTATGCATTTCATGGACCCATGGAACTTCGACATTGAAAGGGTTAAAAGGTGCGTCATCCATTATGCAATACCTGATGGGCGTATAATACCATTCTGTACCATGAATTCTATTTACAGAGAATCTGTTGAAAGAAAATTTGCCAAACCATTTAAGGAAAAATCCGCCTAAAGTGAGATATAATGAAGATTATAACATCTTCGAGGCTGCATTTAACCCTAATAGATCTTAATGGTGAAAGGGGCCGTCTTGATGGTGGGGCTGGCATCACACTCAAGAAGCCTAACTTTATCATGAAAGCCAAACCTAATGGAGAACTTAAAACAGAATTCGCAGAGAAAAACCTTGAAGAAGGTCTCATAAGAGAATACTCAGCCAAGATAGAAGAATCAGCTAAAAAGACGCTAAATTACCTTAAAAGCAGTGAAAAATTCGATTTCATCATAGAAAAGACTTTCCCAGCCCATTCCGGCCTCGGGTCCGGGACACAAGTTTCTCTCGCAACTGCAAAGCTTATAACAGGATTTCATGGTATTGAAATGGATTCATGGGAGCTTGCAAGGATAGTTGGCAGAGGAGGGACTTCAGGGATAGGTGTAGCCTCATTTGAATATGGGGGTTTCATAGTTGATGGGGGCCATAGTAAAAGAGAAAAAAAAGATTTTCTACCATCATCCGCATCTAGGGCATCACCTCCACCAGTAATAGCCAGATACGATTTCCCAGAGGATTGGAATATTATAGTGGCTATTCCAAGGATTGACAGACAAGTATCCGGTGGGAAGGAGGTTAACATATTCCAGGAATATTGTCCAATCCCCCTAGGAGAGGTTGAAAGATTATCCCATATAATCTTGATGAAGATGATGCCATCAGTCCTAGAAAAGGACATTGACTCATTCGGGGAAGCCATAAACGAAATCCAAGGGATAGGATTCAAGAAGGTTGAAAGAAAACTTCAACATCCAATCATAGATAAAATAATAGAGAATATGTTATCAACTGGCGCTGCAGGGGCGGGTATGAGCTCATTCGGACCAGCAGTTTATGCGATCACTGACACAAACCACAAGGATGTTCTAAGAGCTGCTGAAGAGGCCATGGGTGACATGGGGGGCATAGCTCTCATAACAAATGCTCAGAATAGTGGGGCTAAATATGAATAGGATAATACAAGGAAGGACTTGGAAATTCCCAGATAATATAGACACAGATGTTATAATCCCTGGAAGATACCTTAGGACCTTCAACTTAGATGAACTTGCAAGCCATGTCATGGAAGGTATAAGACCGGACTTCCCAGCTAAGGTGAAAAAAGGGGACATAATCATAGCAGGTAAAAATTTTGGATGCGGTTCATCAAGAGAACAAGCCCCACGCGCCCTTAAACATGCAGGCATATCAGCGATAATAGCAAAATCCTTCGCAAGAATATTCTACCGAAACGCTATTAACATAGGCCTCCCAGTTATAGTAGCAGATATAAAAGCCAACGAAGGCGATATACTCAAAATAGACTTGGAAAGGGGTATTATAAAAAATAAGACTATCGGGGAGACATTCAAGATAAAACCCTTTAATGATTTTATCCTAGAAATACTAGAAGATGGTGGGCTCGTGGAACATTACCTAAAAAAGCTAACTTATTAACAATGAGGTAATCTGAGATGAAATGTCCCATCTGCGGCTCGGAATCCCTTAGGGTAGTGAAGAGTAAAACAGAATACAACTCAAAATATAAAAAGATTAAAAGACTAATTCTAGAATGTGAAGATTGCGGGACAACATTCAAAGAAAA
>LGEU01000016.1 GCA_001507955.1 Methanobacteriaceae archaeon 41_258
AACTTCGAGGTCGCCTCCGAATTTCCTAGGCCTTTTTATCAGCATATTACCATATCTTGGTAATATAAGATATTCGGCCATTTCTATTATGGGATTGCCTTTTATCTCCCTCATTGGACAATAGCTTTTCTTTATCTTTTCCCTGATAACCTCTGGGGGGTCGTCAACTGCTATGAAATTCCCTTTACTAGATGACATTTTCTCCCCACCATCTGTTCCATGGAGTAGGGGTGTGTGCATACATACTGGTGCATTGTAGCCAATCCTTGGGAGGTTCTCCCTTGCGAGCATATGTATTTTTCTCTGCTCCATACCACCCAATGCAAGGTCCACTCCTAGGAATATCATGTCAATGACTTGCATCAGGGGGTATATGACCTCCGCGACCTTGGGGTTTTCAGCTTCTCTTGTTATCTGCGCCATACTCCTCTTAGCCCTTGCCAGTGTTGTTATAAGTGACAATTCATAGAGTTTATGGGTGTACTCTTCCTTGGTCTGGAAACTTGAACCTAATATGAACTCTGTATCATCTGATAGGCCGAGGGCCTTGAAACATCTCTTGTTGTATTCTGCCATTTCTTCTATTTTTTCCATGGAGCCTTTACCATTAAGGTGGGCATGATAATCTGCCAGGAGCACCTTTACCTTGAATCCTATCCTTTGAAGGTCTAGGAGTTTCATTACCGTGATTGCATGACCTACATGTATTTTCCCTGATGGTTCATAGCCTATATACGCGACTGGCTCCTTCTTTTTTTGGAGTGTTTCCTTGAGTTCTTCTTCGGTGATCACTTCTATGGTGCCCTTCTTCGCGATTTTTATCTTTTCTTCGATATCCACTCTTATCACCCTAGGATGTAGGTTTTGTTGTTTATTTGGATTACTGATACTTGGTCACCGATTTTTAAATTTTCCATGCCAGGTTTGAGTTTGAGGTCTATGGGCTCATAGCTTATAGGGTCTAGTATTTGTATTCTGCTAGGGGATATTGCTGTGACTGTTGTCTTCTTTATATCCGCTGGGGTTGCGATCCTTTCTATTCTCTGGTATTCACGCCAGAGCACGGTTGACATCTCCTGCCTGTCGAGGTCGTAGAAGAGTATACCATGGGAGTCCATGGCCTTTATAAGCCCGGTTCGGCCTTTGTAGGATATGAAGTCCCCTTCTTTGAATTTGGGTAGTTTGAATGAGATCCATATCCTGTAGATGTTTTTGCCGGTGGATTTGTCTCTTCCCATGAGCTTGGGGGACTCCCCCACAATTCCCCCGAACTCTTCTCTGAGAGCTGTTATAACCCGCTTCGCCGCCTTGTATGATCCTATATAGTAATCCGCACCCTCTTTTTGCCGGGTTTTCTTGGCAAGGTATGCTAGTTTGTCTTTCCCCCAAGATTTCTGGAGGGTTTTGTTTATCAACTGTTCCGCCTTTTTTATCTCCTCTAATTCTAGGCTTCTTTCATCTGCTCTTAATTGTATGACCGCCTCATAGTATCCTGATTTGTATCTACTGCAATATGGGCATGCCCTCTTTTTTAATCTTACCTCTGTGTAGAAGTCTTGTGTTATCTTCTCTCCTAGGATCTTTGCTTCTGCCCTTACTAGGCAGGAACTTATAGTCCCTCTTTTCTGGAGTATTTCAAGGTCTATTATAATATCCTCTACTTTCTTGATGATATTGTTTTCGAGGGCGCGATAGATTATCTCATCCTCTGGGATGCCCCTCCCAGTCCATTTACCATTAATTAATTGTGCGTTGCAGTGTGGGCACACTTCAACTTCTATCCTTTCAGGAACTTCTAAAGGCTTGTACTCCTTGAGGAAACATTCTCTGCATAACCCTTTGAAAAGTTGGGTGTTGGAGCGCCCGCATTTTATGCAAAAATTTCCACCCATATAAAACTCCTGATCTAGACTGGCTTTAAGGGGGCTTTAGCGCCGCAAGCCTCACATTTTAGGAGGGATATGCGGCCTTCTTTTATTATACGAGTGTCTGGACGGTTGCATTCTGGGCATAATACAAACTTTTTCACATAATCTTCTATCCTATCATTTATAACGAAGTGGGTGAATTTTCCTTGAAGGATGGCCCTTTTACCCTCAACGTTTCCTGCTGTTCCAAGTTCCCTTAGAAGATATCTTAGAAGATGTTGAGGGTCCCTGTTTAGTTTAGCTGCTATCTCCTTGAAATTTTGGATGAGCGTCCTATTACCTTGGATGACGGAATAGGCCTTGGGAGTGGTGAAACGTTTAGTTTCTAGGACCTCTGGTGGTAATTGTTCTATGGCCCTATCTAGTAATTTTTTATAATCTTGCAAGGTTTATCATGCCTCCTCTTTTTTTAGACTATTTTTACGTAGCCTCTTTGGGGTTCAAATATTACTCCTTTTTCTTGTAAAAATCTTAGGAGTTCTTCCACTTTTTCTTCACTTATATTGTATCTGTCTAGCATTTCTGATTTAAGGATGTTGGTGGGTGCTTTTCCCCCGTATTCTTCTTCAAGTTCCTTTATTAACTCTATTAGTATGTTGAATTTGTCTCTTTCTGATTTTGGTGTTCGGCCTTCTACTTTGTCAATGTCGATTTTGCCTGTTTCTGGGTCGTAGCCTACTTGTTTGAGGCAGGATTTCGCCAGTCTTATGGCCCTTTTAGCATCTTCTGCTTCGACTTTATTTTTGAGTCTTACTCTGGCGCTCGCCTCTGCTAATCTTATTATGGCCTCTAGTTGGCGTGCTGTTATTGGTACTGGTGAGTCTTCGTCTGTTGCGCTGCTTCGCATTGAAACATAGAATTCCTCGAGTACTTTCATTGCTTGGTCTGTTAATGTGGGGTGAATATTCTTTCTCGCATATGCTATATATTTTCTCAGCAATTTTGGTTCGATTTCTATATGTAGTGTATCTTCTTTGTGGGTTTTGAGGATGTGCTTTGCAAGTTCCCTGTCTCTTTCTTCGTGTGGTTTGTCTTCTATGACGAATATTAAATCGAACCTTGAGAGTATGGTTGATGGCAAGTCTATCTGCTCTGCTATGGACTTGTAAGTATCGAATCGGCCGAATTTTGGGTTTGCGGCTGCTAGTACTGCGCAACGCGAATTTAAAGTTGCCATGATACCTGCCTTGGCTATGCTTATTGTGTTGTGCAATACCAGACCATAGGAGACAAATAGATGATATGGTTCAACAGTTATATCATAAACCCATTCTGAGTCAGTGTTTTCAATCATTTCAACACTTTTAACCTTAATAAGGCGTATATTGGACTCTAACCCCCCCATCAAACATTTCGGTAGTTTTTTACCCTTTATTTGATGGTGCCATGTGGATTGTGGGGTGTTCTCTTCTTCAACTGTGATTTCTCGGGTCGATATTATTCCTTTTAATGGGTCCTGGATTTTTTCATTGGATGGTATCATGTTCTTGGTTGTCACCCTTTCATTGGGATCTGCTAATCTTGGATCGTCAATTATCTGGGCAAATCTTTGCATATTGTCTTCGCTGATTATAACCTTATAGTTCCGCCCGTGTTTGAGAATGTAAGAGTAAATCCCAGATATTAAAAGCAGATCCTGTATGTCCTCAGCCATTTTAAACGAAACTGTACAATAGCCTGTTTGATGATCATCTACAAAACCATCAACTTTGAAATAAGCATTTAAAAATGCTCTTTGGGCATCAGCAGAACCCATGAAAATCCTATCTGGGATCCTTCTCATATTAGATGGTAATGAAACCTCTTGAAATTTATCAAAATTGTCAATCTTAACAGTATATAGGGTTTCCCCACCTTCTTCTTTCATGGAAACTTCATACCCTATCTTCTGTTCTTCTAATACTCTCTTAAATTCTTCAATTAATTTTTCATCACTACTTGTAAATTCAACCCCATTATAGTATTTTGAGAGTGCGAATCCTAAAAATTTAGCATCGACAGTATCAACATCCCCTTTTGCAGATATCTTGTAATTATTCACTCCCAAGACTAATGTATCTTTTTTGATTTCATCTGCACGCACTGTCTTGACATCACCATCCCAGGTCACAATTGGATGCTCAGGTGTTACAGTAATGCTCCTACCATTTTCAAATTCTATTCTTATAAAATTATCAGGGGCTTTATGCCGGCTTATCCTATCAGCGGTGACTGGAATTACCCTCAAATTTTTCAGGTCATAGGCCATTACCTTAAGGTTGTCTGTCATCAAGATCTCAGTGTCCCTTCCATGGATGATTTCATTCTTTCTTTTTTTCATGAGTTCATCTACGAGGTCGCCTATCTTCACTTTCTTCCCATCTGCGAGAAGAATCTCGAAATCCTTGTGATAGCTTTGCTGCTCAAGTGCCTCGTGTATGGCGGAACGATCCTCCTCACGCATCTTATCTAGTTCGTCAACACAGACAATTCCACGATCTCCTAGGACTAGTGCACCGGCTTCAAGTGACCATCCGCCGAGTTCGTCTCGAACTGCTGCAGCTGTGTTATGAACCACTATCCCATTTGCTATGAAGCTATGAGATTTTTTGACTGTTAGATCATAAACATGATCATATGGTGAAGTGAAGATCTCAACCTTCTTTATTTTTTCAAATAGGATGTCTGAATAAGCCAAATTTTCTAGGTATCGGAGCTTTTCTCGAATTTTCAACTCACTTAAAGATGTGCACACTTTTTTATCTGTAAGAAAAGGTGCTTTTTTATTCGATTCTTTCCCCAGCATTGAATTTACAATCGAAGCTTTTGATTTTAGGTTTCTGATAACTCTTTGAAGCGTTTTTCTTGAAATGCCGTCCTTTTTTTCAACCAGATTTCCAAGGTTTGGGTTATAGGCCTCTTTAACGTTTATTCCATAGAAACTTGTTATTTCTTTTATAATTTCTCTAATTCCGGGGATTATATCTATGGTTGTACTACTTCTTTTTTTTAGTAATTTTTGGAGTCTATTTTTCTTCTTAGGATGTTCAGATCCGATTAACTTTGCGAATTTTTTAATGTCATCTCCAGAAATTCGAATGACACAATCTCTTAAATGTGCTATTATTCCAAATCTTAGAAGTGCAAGTTGGAGTTTCTTAGCTAATTCACGTGTAGAGTGAAATTCGATGGAAGATGAACCATTATCTTTTATGATCCCGCTGGAATCGAATAATCCTCTGATAAATGCTGCAAGTTCTTTATTTGGAAGAGAAAGTAGGATTTCACTAATATTTGATTTGTTAGATTTGGAGGTTTTTAAAATGCCGAGTCTGGTTAAAATGTGTGCGATGATCTTCGAATTGAAGCTGAGACTTGGCACGCTTTCTTTTGGCTCGATCCCAAAAAGTTCGTTGACAAGAGATTTGAATTTTTCTCTAAGTTCTTTATTGCTATTTGAGAACCTTATAGAATAAACCCTATCGGTTGTAACTCCGATATTCCCATCCCCAGCCATCAAGCCTGCGAAGTACAAGAATTTCTCATCTAAGTATTTAGGGAGCTTTATTGGACGTTCATGATATTGTGAAAATCCTTGGACTTTATCATATAACTTTTCCAGACTGTAATTGGCCTTTTTAGCAAGTTTTAAGATCATCCTCAAGTTAGTTGGGGGTTCATCAAATCCAAGCTCTTGGACGATTTTTTTCGTGCCTTTCTCTTTTTTAAGTCTCTTGATAAGTTTTTTTACTAGGGATTCTGCTCCATGGACCACAACATCATCCATGTCCTTGATAAGTTCAAATGTTAAAAGATTTTGTCCCTTGTATTCTAATCTTCTTGTCGTTGCCACATGGTCGTCTTCTTCAAGCCTTTTAGCTTCCCTCCACTTTAATTTCCCATCTTCTAAGCTTAAAACTTTCGTTTCGGGGGTTAGAATCAGTTCTTTACCAGTTTGTGTTGTTATTTTAACCAGTTTTTCCGGGGCTTTAAGCTTCCAAACTTTATCAGAAACCTTTGAAGATATTTTCGTGGGATTAATAGTCTGAATTCTGATTGGTTTTTTAAGCTTGGATACATAAACCCCTCTTTTATATTCTATGGGTTTGCCAAGATTTTTTTCAACGAAATCACCGATCTTAAATGCTCTTTCTTCTGTAAAAATTAAGCTTTCAGGAGCTACGCACAAACCAACACCAGTGGTGCCTTTACCACTTGTATATATCCCCCTTGGGGCCAGTTTTGAAACGTATTTTAGCATTTGGGATTTTCCGATACCAGGATCTCCGACGATGAGGATGTGTATGTCACCGCGTAGTCTTGTTTTATCATCTAATTCCTTCCCGGTTCCCCCGAATAGTTGGAGTGCGATGGCTTCTTTGATTTCACGGTATCCGTAGATTGATGGGACTGTGGATTTCACTATCCTATCATAGATGTTATGGTCTGCTGCAAGTTTTTTTATTTTTTTCTCGTCTTCGGCTGTTATCTGTAATTCTTCGAATTCTTGTTCGAGGAATTCTGCGTAATTTCCATATATGAAGTTTTTGAAGCGTTTTGTCCTATCGTCTCTTATTGTTCTGAGGATGCCCGTGACCCTCACCACATCCCCTGGTGTTAGGGTGTCCACGAGATCGTCCTCTAAGACTATGGTTATCTGTCGAGGTTGCTCGCCACCTGAGAGGTTTTCAAGGGGCTCCTGTAATTTTAAAGTTTGGGTGTCGAGGAATTGGGAATCCTCTTGTAATAATCTGAATGATCGACCCCTACACTCTGTGCAAAATGAAGGTTCGACTAAACTGCTACTGGATTGGGGCACCTCTTGTTGGTGTCCGCAGCTTCTACATTCAAATACGGCCTTTAATATCCTTGGACGTATTTCATCAACCTTTCTCACGATACCGTCAACTGCAACTAGTTTACCTATGAATTTACTCCTCAGATCCCTTAATGGGATAATATTAGTGATATTTTTGAATCTTATGTTGAGATCTGCGTCCACTCCTACGGGGTTTATGTTTTGGATGGCTTTCTGGGCCGTTCTTATTATAGTGTCAGGTTTTTCTATTAGGAGATCTGCAAGGTCTGGGTCGAACATTTCAAGGTCTCTATAATCTATTTCAATAGATCTTACATGGGGGTATTTCTCCAGGACCTCGAATATCCTATCTTTATATTCTTTTGTGGAAAAGAATTCTTCAAATTTAACAGTGGGTGTTTTTGTTTTCTCTACTACCTTCATCATAAAAAATATATTATTATTGTTTTATAAAAATCTTTACAAAGAATGCAAAATAGAGTACAAAGGCATGCGCTGGAGGTGATCCAATGAGGAGATCAAGGCTAAGATTGTTCAAGTTCACTTCCATGACCATTTCAGTTCTTGGAGTGTTAATGATCATCGCAACAGTCATAGTCCTAGCATATATTGGAGTTGAGAGGATATCTTCAACAATATCCATGAACGTTGATAAAGGATCATTATATGATGAGTTCGCACAATTACAAAGAGAATATCAGGATCTGAAAATCGATTATGAATCAACAAGGAAGGTGATCTATGAGGGAGGGGACAAGGA
Organism: Methanobacteriaceae archaeon 41_258; assembly: GCA_001507955.1. GTDB lineage: Archaea > Methanobacteriota > Methanobacteria > Methanobacteriales > DSM-23052 > Methanothermobacter_A. The sequence goes on from LGEU01000016.1 coordinate 7,487, forward strand.
CCTTATGGAAAAATACATTAACACAGAGATCAAACTCGTGGAGGCTAAATCAGCCCTCGATGATGTTGAAAGCGCCCTTTCCACCGACAAACCAATACCAGAAGTTAAAAATAGACTGCAAACCGCGAAGTTAAAATTAGAGGAGGCTAAAAATGGCCTAGCCAGTCTAAAAAGCCTAATTTAATCCCTTGAATCCTCTGCAGACAATATACATCTCGGGGCTGCCTTTCCTAGAAGAGGCCGGTTTCGTGCTTTTAACCCTCCTAAATGATCTCTTTAATTTTTTTAATAATTCACTGAAACCGGGCCCTTGGAAGACCTTAACAAGGAGGTTACCATCCTTTTTAAGGAATCTGCCAGCAACTTTTACAACACTTTCAACAAGTTCTAATGACCTTAACTGGTCAATATCTTTTATACCTGAAAGTGAAGGAGAGACGTCGGATATTATAACATCGGCTTTCCCGCCTAGAAGTTCACCTATTTTCCCCTGCACTTTCTCATCTGTAAAATCTCCTTTTATAGTATGGAAATTATCCACTTGGAAAGGCTTAATAGGCTTAATATCCACTGCAATGACAAGACCGCTATCACCCACCTTCTCAAGGGCTACCTGTGACCAGCCACCAGGAGCAGCCCCAAGATCAACAACCTTATCACCCTCCCCAATAATATGGAATCTATTATCAAGTTGCAAAAGCTTATAGGACGCTCGAGACCTATACTTATGCTTCTTAGCACTCCTATAATAATAGTCTTTCCTCCTTTCAAGATACCATCTTCTACCCAAAGCTAATCACCTTATTTTACAGATTGGTGAACCCACCCTCACAATCTCTGCTTCAACCTTATTATCATAAACTTCAACCAACATGACACTAGGATAAGCTAATCGCGGCACAGTAGGACTCCCAGGATTCAAAAGTAATATACCATCAACCTCCTTGATAAATGGTTGATGGGTATGTCCTGAAATAAGAACATCAACACCCATCTCCAAAGCAATATACTTAAGCTGCTGAGTATCGCCACGAGGATAAACCTCACCATGATTCAAACCTATAACTAGACCATTTATCTTTAAAATCTCATCCCTTGGGAGTTCAAGACCATAATAACGGTCCATGTTACCCTGAACACACTTCACAGGGGCTAAATTATTAAACTTTTCCATAACATCCGATGATGTTAAATCCCCGGCATGAAGTATCATATCCACGCCACTGAAAACCTCAAAAACCTTATCTGGGATGACAGGCACCCTATCAGGTACATGAGTATCAGATACAACACCAACAAGCATGCTGATCACATTCATCTTTACCCAAACCCGCCATGGCTGGGGGTCCTCAAATATTTCATCTTAAAATAATCGTCTGTGTGGGGATGAAAAATCCCTAGTCTCCTGCTAGGAAACCGCCTATAGCCCCTCCAATCCCCATGAATATCATCGAGACTAAAAGTAAGACTATCACTACCATAATGCCACTGAAGAGGCCTATGAAAAAACCGAATATTCCACCGATGAGAGCGCCGAAAATGCTTAAAAGTATGGTTAATATTATACCACCAAACGCACCAGCCACCGTAGCATTCCAGAAACCTTCAAGAGCGCCCCCTTTCACCATTAAACCCACTACAAAGCCTGCTAGGAACAATCCCAGGACTGATGCGCCCTGTGGCACGAAGGACTTTAGTATGATTGGAAAGACAATAGATAGTATGAAACCCACAAATACAGGACCCCACTTCACCATATTAGTATGATAGGAGTAAAATAGTATTTAATTATATCGGCAACATGGTGAAAATCAAAACATGGATGGGAGATTTCAAAGCGTGCCCCCATTCCCTGCCATTTCATATCATTCGGACGAATCAGCTGTTCATGGTCCCTATAGGGAAGATTAGATACTTGTATCCTTGTCACGAACTCTAAAAGGGGGCAACTAGAATACACCTTCATGATTCTTCTCTATAAAGCACAGCCCCCCTAATTGGCTGGTCACAATCTGGGGCTTGCTGTTAACATCCTCGTCAGTGGAGGGGCTTCCTCGCCCCACCCGGGGATGGGAAGGCTTGTATCATCCGCTCTATTGAATGTGGATTCTTATATTCTGATAGATTTCATTGAATGTTTCGGGGCTGATATATTCTATTCCATTTGATGGATCTAGGAATATTATGAAACTATCTGGGGTCATCCCAGCATATACTGTGAAATGTCCATTAGACCCTGGTATCACACTATATGTTTTGGTATGGTTTTCATCATAGCATGGATATCCCATGTCAAGGATGCCATCGTCTATTATTATGATATCGTATTTTTTTGGTGGGCCTTCTTGTATACTGGCGTTGTATCCGAGATCTTCAGCGACTTTGACGATTTGGCGGGCGTTGTAACCTTTAGGGTTGTTGCCAAGATAATCCACTATCATCTTCTCGGTTAAATTGGCATGTTTTTTGTTTATAAGGGCTGTTGCAAGGGATGCCGGTCCGCAAGTGTAATCCGTTGTCTGATATACTATAGTATAACCGTTTATGGTCTCTCTCTTATCGTATGGTTCCTGGGTGAATTCGGGGCTTATCATAGCCCCTATCATGACTAGGAATATTATACCGAGGCAACAACTCCCTAAAACAGCTAATATAGCATGTGCAGATCTTCTGTGGAGTTTTTTACCGCAATTTCTGCAGAAATTGGCTTCTCTCCGATTGTATGCTCCGCATCTTGGACATTTCAATATAACCACGTTAATATGTAGAATTTTAGAGCTTTTGTCAAGATTCCGAGACCGAAACCTGCGGGGAATCCTGTTAAGAGTCTTAGTAGGTTATTGCTCTCCCTTAAACCTAAGAGTTGTGTGAAACCGTCAAGTATCATTGGGATTGTTATTAAGGTCGCTATCATAACTAGGATTGGAGTGTATCTTATGGGTGTGAGGTATGCTATTAGGAAATAGGAGAACGCTCCAATGTATATACCAGTGCATCTTGAACAAACTGGGAAACGGCGATCTCCTATGGAGAACGTCCTATCAGGTCTCCTATGACAAATCCAAAATCTCATGATATCACACATATTAGGACGGTTATTGAGAAATACTTCGTAATTTTATTTGGGGACTAATATAATAATATAGCAGGAGGGCTAAAATGTCTTGTGGGGGATAATATGGGAGATACTTTGAGGGTTTCTTCCTCTATACTGGATTTGGCAGAGGGTGCATGTGGTATATGTCATAGGGTCCTCGAGGAACTTTCAAATCATGGCATAAACGCGGAGTCAAGTGAATTTTTCGAAGGTGTGAATGCCAGACTAGTTAATACTCTAGGGGAGGCCATAGGAAAGGGTAGAGACATAACATGGGCCCCAGCCATACTCAAGGCGCAGATAGACGCTGATATCATCCCAGAGGATATAGCAACAGACCTAGAGGGTGTCCTGACAAAGAGAGCCGATCTTAAAAGGGTGGCTGGGATGTCAGGTTATGGGAGGGTCGTGACATCCGCAGGTTTGATAATATCCCATATTTGGGAAAATGGCGGGTATGTGGAGGTTAAAAGGGATGGTATAGGCGTTAGAGCAATATTTTATGACAAAGATGGTGATGAGATCTCAAATTCTGTCACAGGATTCTGCCCAGTCTGTGCAATAAACATATCAGCTGGAAGAGTTCCCAGTATAAGACGTAAAATAGCAGAAAAGTTGAAAGGATCTAAGAACACCGGCAAAATAAAATATGAAAGGGGCATTCTAAATAGGATCAAGTGGAAAAACAGGAGAATATACACCGACCTAATCGAAGATGATAAGATTATAGGCAGGAACTGGGGATGTTGCATAGCATATTCCACCGTAAGAGCTGAGATAGCAGCAGGATTAGGGAGCAAAAAATGGAATAGGATATTTAAACATTATTGCGATCAATGCCCCCTTAAACATTGTTGGATAGGGAAAGCTATGGGAGCTCTTGGGAACAAGGTACTCCATAGGATGAAAAATGTTAACGTAAAAGAGATTGTGAGAATGGAAGATTATATAACAGTAGATATCATGGACAATAACAAGAGAGTGGGTTATGGTATAGGGACCCTTTGTTCATTGAGCGCCTCTGTGAACGCTCTTATGAGATCCGACGCCATCAAAATCCTGAAACCAACACCCGCTGAGGGTTTCCCATACAAAGAAAGAGGGTAATAGAATGGATGAACATGTCATAGAAGCCCTAGGGAAGGCTAAAATCATAATAAGGGATGGTAAGATAGTCTCACTTGGAGAGCCCATGATAAAATACTGTCCATTATTCCATAAATACAGGGGCATCAAAGAACTAAACAAGAAAACTATACGTGAAAATATAGAATTCAGGATAAGAGATTTTGGGATGTGCACACCGGAAAGAGAACTTAGAATGAGAGATTTTCTCTCATTCGGAGTTTCAGAGATAATCTCAACCCTACTAGAAGAGGATTTGATAGACTGTGCAGTAATGGTATGTGAAGGGGCCGGGACAGTTCTAATCACTGAACCAGAATTCGCACAGGGAGTGGGTGGGAGAATCTCAGGAGTAATTAAAACAAGCCCTATAAAAAGGATCATAAAAGAACTTGGAGAAGAAAATGTATTAGAACCAAAAACTGGGAGGATAGACCAATCAATGGGGGTTAAAAAAGCTTTGAACCAAGGATATAATTCCATAGCCGTTACGGTAGCTGACGCAGAAGATGCAGTTAAGATAAGGGAGCTGGGTGGGAGAGTTTATATCTTTGCTGTTCACCTTACTGGTATAACAAGAAAAGAAGCTGAAACATTCTTCCAAAATGCTGATATCATAACATCCTGCGCTTCAAAGCACATCCGCTACATTGGCGATGAAAAAGCATTATTCAAGGCAGGATACTCAATACCAATATACGCAGCCACAAAAGCCGGTGAAAAATTCATAAAAAAGAGGATAGAGAAGATAGGCGGTCTCAAAGAAAAGAAAAACCCCCCACTACCATATCCGCTCATCTAACACTATTCTATTTAGAAGCAATCATCTTCTATGTGATCAGCTATGGCCTTTATCACACAACTCTGGGTTATAAGACCCAATAGTCTCCCATCCTCCACCACAGGGATCCTCTGATAACCAGTCTCCACCATTATCTTACTTATCTTACCAATAGGGGCGTTCTTGTCAACCACAACAAGATCCCGGCTCATAATATCCTTCACTTTAAGTTTAAGAGCTTCGCTACCAGCCAATAATATATCCCTATGTGTTATGAATCCAACAAGCTTATCCCCCTCCACCACAGGCACTCCACCAATATTAGCCCGGACCATCTTCAACTTCGCAGCTGCTACAGACTCCCCTGGTTCCACCACAATAACATCCCTTATCATAATATCCTTTGCACAAAGTTTCCGTATCATAAACTTATTTGTGTTCCAAGTCATATATTAAAGATGAGGGGATCCAAAGTGACACAAATGGAAGAAGCAAGAAAAGGCAACACAACACCACAAATGGAGGAAGTGGCCAGATCAGAAAATTATAATATCCAAAAGATCATGAAAAGAGTAGCAGAGGGTAGAATTGTCATACCATCAAACCCAATCCATAACCCAATCCCATGCGGGATCGGTGAAGGCCTATCCACGAAAATAAACGCTAACATCGGCTCCTCACCCAAGTTGGAGGATCCTGACTTGGAAATTAAAAAATCGCTTGTTGCAGTCCAACACGGAGCCGACACCATAATGGATCTGAGCACAGGACCAAAACTAGCCAAGATAAGAAAAACCATCCTAGAAAAAGTGGACGTACCAGTCGGCACAGTACCCATTTATGAGGCTGGTGTAAAAGCCGCGCAAAAAAATAATGGTTCAATAGTCGACATGGACGAAGACGACATCTTCAATACAATAGAAAAACAGGCAAAGGATGGAGTCGATTTCATGACAGTCCACTCCGGCATAACACTCAACACAGTAGAAAAATTAGAAAGATCAGAGAGAATTATGGGGATGGTGAGCAGAGGAGGGGTGTTCCTCGCCACATGGATAAAACATAACAAGAGAGAGAATCCCCTCTATTCAGATTATGATTACCTCCTCGAGATAGCCCATGAATATGATGTTACACTCAGCCTCGGTGATGGACTAAGACCAGGCTGCTTAGCAGATGCATCAGACACCCCACAACTACAAGAACTAATCATACTAGGAGAATTGGTTGAAAAAGCAAGGAAATCTAAAGTACAATGCATGGTAGAAGGGCCGGGACATGTCCCAATAGACCAAATCCCCGCGAATATGAAAATTCAAAAAACCATCTGTAAAGGAGCACCGTTCTATGTCCTAGGTCCTATAGTAACTGACATGGCCCCAGGTTATGATCATATAAGCGCGGCCATAGGAGGGGCTATAGCAGCCTATCATGGAGCAGATTTCATCTGTTATGTCACACCAGCAGAACACCTAACCATACCCGGCGTGAAAGAAGTTAAAGAGGGTGTTATAGCATCCAAGATAGCTGCACAAGCCGCTGACTCCGCTAAAAGGATGTCGAAGGCGTGGAACATGGAATTGAAGATGGCAAGGGCAAGGAGAGACTTCGACTGGGAGAAACAATTTGAACTAGCATTTGACCATGAAAGACCCAGAGAATATAGGATGCGATGTCCAGTTGAAGAAGAAGACATGTGCTCAATGTGTGGCGAATACTGCGCCTTAAGACTCTTCAAAAAGCAATAAAACCCCTAATGCCAAGGGGGATGATGATGGAATACAAAAACCTAGCCAAACTTTATAACAGACTAGAATCAACAACCAAAAGATTAGAAAAGACCAATATAATAGCCGATTTCCTCAAGGAGACAGACCCCGAACTTTTACCACTAGTAACCCTACTCCTTCTAGGTCGTGTTTTCCCAACCTGGAGCGAGGAAGAACTCGGAATCGGGCCGAAACTTCTAATGAAGGCAATATCAATCGTCACTGGTGTGAGTGTTGATGAAATAGAAGAACAAGTCCGTGAACAAGGCGACATTGGCAAAGCAAGCGAAACACTGTTCAAAAGGAAAGCCCAGGTAACATTCACCCCACATCCCCTCACAGTCAAAAAAGTCTATGAAGATCTTAGAAAACTAGCATCTATAACAGGCCAGGGAGCTCAATCAAAAAAAATAGACATACTCCTCGGTATTTTATCATTAGCCTCCCCAATCGAGGCCAAATATATAACAAGAACAATACTCGAGGAATTAAGGGTGGGGGCTGGTGAGGGTATTATAAGTGACGCCATCTCACTAGCATTCAACATTAATAAGGAAGTTGTTGAAAGAGCCTACATGCTCACCAATGATCTTGGAATGGTTGCCAAGGTCGCCAAGAGTGAAGGAGAAGCCGGACTCCGCAGACTTTCACTAGAACCTGGAAGGCCTGTGAAGCCAATGTTAGCCCAACTGGCAGAGAGCATAGAATCTGCCATAGAAGAACTGGGGGAGGCGCTCTGCGAAACCAAATATGATGGTGTGAGAGTCCAAATACACAGAAAGGGTGATGAAATCCTCGTATTCACCCGTAGACTAGAAAATATAAGCAATGCCGTGCCCGAGATCATCAAACGCGTGGAAAAAGCATTACCCCAAGAAGATTTTATAGTGGAAGGAGAAATCATCGTAAACATTGAAGGAAAGCCGGGTTCATTCCAATACATCCTCCAGAGGGTGAAGAGAAAATACGACATCGAAAAGATGATAACTAAGATACCACTAACACTTTACCTCTTCGACATATTATATTATAGGGGGCCACTCATAGACGAACCCTTCAAAGAGCGGCGCAAGATCTTAGAATCCATAATCAAGCCAATAGAAGGTAAGATAGAATTAAGTAGGCAGGTGAAAGTCAACACCAAGAATATTAATGATGGCATAATGCTCTTCAATGAATCTATAAAAGAGGGACATGAGGGTATAATGATAAAGGATCCGAATGCACCATACATACCAGGGATACGGGGTAAAAAGATGCTCAAGTACAAGGCAGAACCTGAAACCTTGGATTTGGTGGTTATCGGTGGAACATACGGTAAGGGAAAACGCGCACACCTTATAGGATCATATCTGCTAGCAGCAAGGGATGATGAAACCGGTGAACTGAAGACTGTTGCACATGCTGCAACTGGCCTAGATGATAGAACACTTAAAGAACTCACAGAAAGACTGAAAGAGATAACAGTAGAGGAAAAAGGGAGGAAAATCAAGGTGAAACCTGAGATAATCCTAGAAGTGGCATATAGTGAAATAGTTAAAAGCCCCGAATATGAAAGCGGCTACTCCCTCAGGTTTCCAGTGGTGAAAAGGATAAGAGATGATCTCAGCCTAGAAGACGTCGACACCATAAAACGTATAGAATCACTCTTCAAAGCATAAATAACTTTTTTATGGTGTTTATCGTGGAGGATGAGAAGATATTTAAAATTGCCATTTTCATAGCACTAGTGGGTCTTATAGGGATGATAATTTCCGCAGGTAGTATCACGCCACGAGAGGTTAAAATAAAAGAGATAAACAAGGGCATGATCGATGAAAAAATCACAGTAACTGGTTTCGTGGAGGATATAAAAAAGTCAAAGACTGGTAGAGCATCATTTATCACATTAAATGATGGTACTGGAAGAATAACAATTGTAATATTCGAATCGGTGAAAAATGAGATTGAAAGATCCAACTTAAACATGGAAATGCTCAAATATAAAAAAATAAAAATCACAGGGAAAGTATCAGAATACAAGGGTTCAACAGAGATCATACTTGAAGAACCCCAAAACCTGAAAATATTATGAAGGGTCAAATCTTGGAAGAATCAAGTTTTAAAAAGTTCATAGTATTCCTGCCTGCTGTCTTGGCATTCGCACTAGCTTTAATACCTACAATAAAATATGATTGGCCATTAAGCTGGGACATTTACTATCATATACATAATATGAAACTTTACAGTGAGGGTATATTTCTCTGGGATAATCTAACTGCAGCTCCTTATGGAAGGCCAATATTTTATCCCCCACTTTTCCATCTGCTCCTTTTATCTATTGTGAAAATTTTGAATATCAGCCCTTTTTTGGCGGCGAGGTTAGTGCAACCATTTTTAGCATTATTTGGGGTTTTTTCGTTTTCTTATGTTTCAAAGAAATTTTATGGGAATATTATAGGATTTTTAACAGGCTTGTTTATCATTATGAGCCCATTATTCCATAGGATGATGGTCCCAATCCCAGAATCCATGGCGGTGATATTCTTACCCATTCTTGTCTATTTTTATTATCTTGCAATTGAAAAAGCCGAGGATAAATATGCCATAGTGGCTGGTTTCCTATGGGGACTGGTTCTCCTCACCCATCTGTTATCGGCCCTCATAATATTATCAGTGATAACAGTTGCAACTATAGTCTTGAAAATCAAGGACGAAATAAACCTCGAAGGATACTGGATCATTATAATAATAGGTTTAATCACAAGTAGTCTTTGGTTAATCCCCCTCCTCATAAAATATGGTTTTGTATTCAGATCACCACCAACCCAAACATTACCATTTAAAAGCTACATACAACTTATAGGTCCCATCCCATTCTCCCTAGCATTAATAGGTTTCATCAACATCTTATGGGATCGTGAAAAAAAGGACATCATAATACTCTCCTGGTTTATCAGCGTGACATTCATAAGCGTAATCTATATATTCGGCATTAATGTGATCACAGAGAGAATAATCTACTTCAACTTGTTCGCGGTAGCAGTACTTGCAAGTTTATCCATAAAAGCCTTAAATTTTGAGAAAAAGAAGTATACCCTCCTCCTATTGATAATAATGGTCTTATCATTGTATAATGGGTATTCAACCGCCAATTCTATGAAACCCTCCATCTCCACCCCCGAGGTCGAAGTTGCGAGATGGTTCAAATATCATGGCGATCATGAAAGCGTTGTTGTAACTGCAGACTATCATCTGGATCCCATAATAGTATCTATTTCAGACCAACCAGTAGCCGGTGGAGGTTATGCACCAGGTACTGTTAAATCCATCAACAGAGATAAATACATAAGCGGGAACTTCACAAAGGAAGAAAT
>LGEU01000017.1 GCA_001507955.1 Methanobacteriaceae archaeon 41_258
CGTCTAATGCCACCTTTAATTATATGTTGAATTTTTGGGGGTTTTTATTTACTAGTTCGTCTCGTTGTCTTTCATAATCTTTGGCTTCGTACATGAACTTGTTTGCAAGTTCTAGACTATTATTGGCTGATTCTGTCTCATCTATGTTGAGGAGTTGTATGGCATTTTTAAGTTCTGATGTGGCGTTCAATTTCGCATCTATTTCTGCTAATACAAGTTTTAAGTATTCTATGAATACTTGATCCCCTGATTCTTCGGCATATGCCATGGCTTCTGATGTTAAAAGCCGGGCCGCGTTATATTCGGATGATGCTGATTCGCATTGTTCAAGGGCACTATCCAGTTCATGATTATTCATGTCTTCTGCGGCCCCATTATAATATTCATCACCCTTTTTGAGGTGTTGGTTGATGTCTCCTGATAACTTGTTTATTTCACCTACATTGGAAACGCACCCGCTACAAGAAACGATTATGAGTATTATAAGAGCTGATAGCAGTCTCTTCTTCATGTTTTTCCTACTCCCCTTTCAATAGAGAAACCCCCCCAATATGTGGGGATCCAATAGAATCTCTGGGATAGGCTCCCCCCAGCACTTTAATGATAATTGTAAACATAGGCCTTGGCATTCTTTTAATCGTGCCATAGGCCATGTATATTGCAATATGATCTTACCATGATTTTTTTGGTTGGTTTTTCCTGGAATGTTGCCTCTGGCTTGTCACCTGGTTTAAGGGTTTTTCTTAGCACTTTATTATCTAGTATGACTTCTATCCATTGGATGTGGTGGTTTTCTTCCATTGGATGTGGTGTTTCACCGACTTTCACTTTTAGGCCCTCTTCTACCTTCTCTTTCATGGGGATGTGTTTTTCTGGGCCGATGTCTGTGTGTCTTGCTAATAATAATTCCATTGGCTGGCCACAGCATACTAGGCGTCCTTCACCTGGGTTGAGGATTTCGACTATGTTTCCGCATATATTGCATCTGAATATTTGGTTTATGGTTGTCAATTTTTTCCTCCCTAGTATTTTTCACATTTTATCTGGAAGTATCTGCCTGGATGGTCGCATGATGGACATTTTTCAGGCGGTTTTTTGCCTTTATGCGTGTAACCACATTTTCTACAAGTCCATATGACTTCTTTGTCTTTCTTGTAAATTTTATTGGATTCTACAAGTTCTAGGAGTTTTTCGTATCTTTCTTTGTGGTGTTTTTCAGCGGCTGCTATGGCCCTTAAGCGTTTGGCTATATCATTGTATCCTTCTTTTTCCGCAGTATCCGCAAATTCAGGGTACATTTCACTATATTCATAATTCTCTCCTTTTATGGCTGCTTTAAGATTCTCCACAGTATCTTCTAGTGTGAGTGGGGCTTCTGCCTCCACTATTATTGAATCATCCGCTCCTTTTAGTTCTTGTATCATCCGGAATAACCACTTTGCGTGTTCTCTTTCATTTTCAGCTGTTGTTAAGAATATTTCTGAGATTTGTTCAAATCCTTCTTTTTTAGCTGTCTTGGCATAGAATGTGTATCTGTTCCTTGCTTGGCTTTCACCAATAAATGCTTTAACCAGATTCTCAAGGGTTTTTCCCATGCCTTTTCACCTCTTTATGATGGTTTTGGAGTTTAATATTGGGATTATGGTGCTTAGCACCATTAAGGTGGCGCCTATGGGTGGGTTTATCTGTTGGTATAATATTCCTGTGGCGAGGGGTATTGTTATCGTATTGTAGACAGCAGCCCATGCAAGGTTTTCTTTTATCTTGTTGTGGGTTGCCTTGGAAATTTCTAGTATATGTGGAATATCTGATGGCGTCCCCCAGGGGATGATGATATCAGCGCCTTTGACCTCCAAGTTATGACTTGTCCCAATGGCCATGCCAAGATCGGCCTGTTTTAGGGCTTGGGCGTCATCTGCTTGGCTTATCATAGCGACTTTCAACCCATCTTCTTGCATTTTCTCGATCTTTTTTGCTTTTTCTTTTGTTGTTAGTTCTGCATGGTATTCATCTAATCCTAGTTCCCTGGCGATAGGTTCTGCGACTTTTTTATTGTCTCCTGTTAACATTATACATTTTATCCCCTTGTCTTTGAGGGTTTTTATTGTCTTTTTGGCCTCTTTTCTTATTTTATCTGAGAGTCCGATGCACCCTTTGAGTTCATCATTTATTATTATGAATGCTAGTGTTTTTCCTTGGTTTATCATCTCTAGGATTTTTGGTTTTACCTGGAATCCTAGATCCTTGACGTGTTTGTAACTTGTGATTTGGATTTTTGTATCTCCAACATATCCTTCAATGCCTTTTCCCGGGATTGGCTTGGATTTTTTCACTGGTATGGGGTCTTTGGCCACTTCTTTTATGCCTTTTGCTATGGGGTGTTGGCTTTTGGATTCTATGGCGGCTGCATAGTTGATTATGTCACCTTCATCTATTTCATCGTCTAATGATATGATATCTGTTACTTTGAATTTGCCTGTTGTTAGGGTTCCTGTCTTGTTGAATACTATAGTGTTTATTTTGGGCGCGATTTCATACGATTTTTTGTTTTTTATGATTATGCCATTTTTCGCGGATATTGTTGTGGCTGCGAGGATTGTGGTTGGTGTTGCTATTCTGATGGCGTGTGGTGATGCCGCTATGAGTACTGTTATGGCATGTTGCAGTGCGTTTGCATTTTTATCCCAGTGGAGGAATGTGAGTATTGCTATCGCGATCACTGTTATTATGAGGGCGTTTGCTGCTTTGTCCACCGATTCTTGTATCCTGGTTTTATTTTTTCCTGTTAAGAGTTTTATTATCTTGGAGATGAATGATCCTTTCTTGGTTGTTGTTGCTTCTATTAGGATGGGCTTTTTGATGTTTGTTGATGATGCCGTCACTGTTTCCCCTGGGGTTTTCTCTATACTGTTTTTGATGGTTGGGTGTATTATGGTTGAACCTTTTATTATTATACCATCTGTTGGTACTGTTTCTCCATCTTTTACTAATAAGAGGTCACCTGGTCTTATAGTCTCCGTTGGAACCTCTTTGACCTTACCATCCTCTATGATATGTGCACTATCCGGTATACTACCTATAGGCCCTTCTATTGGCTCTCTTATCTTTTCTGTTAGTTTTTTTCCGAGCCAGCGCCCAGCTAATATTATCAAGATGGCTATGGCCAATTCTATGGGGATCTCCCACCATGGAATAAATATATTATAGAGGTAGGCTCCTGTAATTGCGATAATTATTAGGCTCATGGATCCTAGGTTCTTGTTTTTCAGTTCTTTGAAGGTGTCTTTGAAGAGTGGGTAGCCTCCATAGAAGGAGATTATAAAAGATGATAGCAGTATGCTCCAGTATCCTAGGTTAAATTTTACTATGAGGATTAGAGCTGCTGTTAATAGGGTGCAGATTATGAACCTTTTTTTGAGGGTTTCCATTGGAGGCACCCCCTAATCCTATTATTTTGTTAAGATATCTAGTATGGTTTTTGGGTCTTGTATGGGTGGGTGGCAAATCTTATCCTTGCATAGGTAATAGGTGCATTTCCCATTGATTATTTTTTTAGTTTTTAATGTATTTGGTGCGAATGACCAGTCACTGCCTTCTAGTTTAAGAGTCACTGTAAGGTATGGTACAAATGTACTATTTAGTTTATTGAGTGTGCATGATTTTGTCTTAGCTGCTATAACTAGACTACTACCACCTGTTTGGTGCCAGTGAGCCCCCACTAAAAGTAAGGTATGGGCGATAGGTAATCGTTTAATCTTGGCTGCGAATGATTTTATGATATCTTCTGCGATTTTGGTCAAAGTTTCATCTTCTAGGATGCTCCCTATCCTGAGCAAGTTTAGCGCATGAACAGAATTACCTGATGGTATTGCACTATCAGAACCCTCTTTTTTTCTGATCAGAAGATTATCAGAATAATCTGCTGTGAAAAAGAATCCTCCATTCTCATCATCTTTGAAGTGTGTGTTTAGTTCATCTGATAGTTCCAAGGCGAGTTTTATGTATTCTTCATCAAAGGTTGCATCATATAATTCTAGTATCCCCCAGACGAGGAAGGTGTAATCATCAAGGTTGCCCCATATTGCACTTTCACCATCCCTGTAGCGATGCATTAACTTCCCATTTTTATAGAGTTTCTCCATGACAAATTTCAGCGCATCCTTAGCAGCCCCCAAGTACTTTTTATTTCCTAGTACCTTGTAGCCCTTTGCAAAGGCTGCTATCATGAGCCCATTCCAATCTGTGAGGATCTTATCATCCTTATTGGGTGGCGTCCTCCTGGACCTGTAATTGAAAAGTTTTCTTCTCCAATCCTCAAGTTCTTTTAAAAATTCTGTGGGTTTTATCCCCTTCTCTTCTGCGAATTTCTCTGGCATGGTCTTTATATAGAGGACGTTTTTCCCTGATGGTTTTCCGGTTTCGTCTAGTATGTTGCCCTCTTCTTTGACATTGAAGAATTCGCAGAGCAAATCAGAGATTTCCCTTAGTTCGTCCATGGTCCAGAGATAAAACTTGCCTTCTTCTCCTTCACTCTCCGCGTCCTCGGCCGAATAGAACCCACCCTCTGGGGATCTCATCTCCCTTATAACATATTCAAATATTTCCTCTGCTGTTTCCTTGTAAAGTTCTTTTCCTATTGCCTGGTAGGCTTCAAGGTATACTATAGCCATTAAAGCCTGGTCATAGAGCATCTTCTCAAAATGGGGTATTCTCCATTTGGGGTCTATGGTGTAACGGTGGAAACCATAGCCTATATGGTCGTAGATGCCCCCAAAGCGCATTTTATCAAGGGTTAATTCAACCATTCCTAGGGCCTTTTTATTTTTTAGAATACCATACCTTAGGAGAAAGTAGAGATGATTTGGTAGTGGAAATTTCTGTGAAGACCCGAAACCCCCGTTCTCATTGTCGAAGGCCTTCTCCAATGCCTCAAATCCCGCATCTATTATCCTCTCTTGGATTTCGCGTGGTTGTGTGGGGGCGTTCATCCTCTTGATAGCCATGGTGATCTCAGTGGCCGCATTATTTATGTCTTCTGGCTTTTTTTCCCAAAGTTCTCCGGTTTTTAATATGATCTCCTTCAAGCCTGCCATGCCTTGGCTTGTCTCCTTTGGGAAGTATGTGCCTGCGAAGAATGGTCTCCCATCAGGTGTTAGGAATATTGTGAGTGGCCAGCCCCCTGTACCTGTTAGGAGTTGGCAGGCGTTCATATAAATGTTGTCAATGTCTGGTCTTTCCTCCCGGTCGACTTTAACTGGTACGAATGTTTCATTGATGAGTTTAGCGACCACGGGGTCGTTAAATGATTCTCTGGCCATTACATGGCACCAGTGACATGTGGAATAACCTATTGACAAGAATATCGGTTTATTATCTCTTTTAGCCCTCTCAAATGCTTCTTCACCCCATGGAAGCCAATCCACGAGGTCGTGGGCATGTTGTAAAAGATAAGGGCTCTTCTCATTTATAAGGGCGTTTTCATGTTCCATTTAAAATTCTCCTAGGACATTTGCTGGATAGAGTATATATAAATCCTTTGATAAAATACTTCCCAAAAAGGGGGGAGTAGAAACTCCATGGTATAATCTTTCCAATTCAAAACATGGATAGGTGATCCCTAGATGAGCCTTATAATAACTTATATCAGTAGCAAAGGTTGCGTAATAATAGGTGACAAGAGAAAAATAGCCTACCTAGGGAGCGCCCAGAATAGAAGGGAACTCGAAAGAGAATTATACAATGGTAATATCAAAACCGAGGAAGAACTAAGAAGTAGGGCTGAACAACTTGGTATAACATTAAATATAACAGATGATGCAAAGAAGGTTAGAAGCATTGGAGATGTTGTAGTAGGTGAAGTAAGCCTTAAAACACCTTTCGAGGCTAAAAGGAGGAGAATATACGCCACCACAGGAGCTTATCAGATAATAGAACTTATAGGGTCCAATATAACCAAATTCGAGAAGGGTGAAAGCTCTATTGTGATATTTGGGAATAAGATAACTAAAAAACTCGCCAGCAAATTATTAAAGAAACATTGGAAGAAAAAAACAAGCCTAGAAGGAATCTCAAAACTCCTAAAGAAAATACTAGAAGATGTTGCAACCAAAACACCAACCATAAGCCGAGAATATGACATGTACATAAAAACTCCAAGATTGGATAAAAGAAAAGCCCACAAATTACTCAGAGAAACAATTCTAAGAGATGTGAAAACACTCCAAAAATGGAGGGCTAAACTACAAAAGGAACTCATAAAAAAAAGTGAACAGATAAAAATGGCATCAAAGATAATTAAAGAAGGAGAAATTGGACGCGTTATAAACATAGACAATGACAAAATCGAAGTAAAATTAGCCCCTAATGTAGAAGCCTTCAACATAAAATGGAAAAGGGTCGCGAAACCAGGGGAAAACGTGCTAATGCTGAAAGAAAAACCAGGAGAAGTCAATGTGGGGGATCTCGTCATTATAGAAGACGAAAATCTACAAGTAAAGGACAAGAAGATCCCACTACAATGCAATGTTATACTCTGCAAAACATGAAAGGTGTGATTAATCATGAAACTAACATTCCTAGGAAGTGGTGGTGGACGATTTCGCCACCATCACACAAAAGAGGATGACCGGTGGTCTAAGAATAGACAACCTCGAAGGTAAAAACATCCACATAGACCCTGGACCCGGAGCACTGATAAGATCATACCAATTCGGTTTAAACCCCACCAGACTAGACGCTATACTAGTATCACATTCACACACTGATCATTACACAGATGCTGAAGTCCTTATCGAAGCCATGACAAGGGGCATGACCAGGAACAAAGGAACAGTAATAGGGAGCCTCAGCGTCATAAAAGGTTACAAGGACTGGGGCCCCTGCATATCCAAGTATCATCTAAGCAAAACAAAAAACATCATACTAAAGGAGAATGACACAACAAAACTAGACAATATAAAAATCACAGCCACAAAGACAATACATGGAGATCCTACGTGTATAGGTTTCAAGTTCCAAACTCCTAGGATAACAATATCCTATACATCAGATACGGCTTATTTCAATGAACTTGGTTCATATCATCGCGGAACCGACATACTAATAGCAAGTGTTATAAGACCAGATAATGAACATATAAGGGGGCATATGTGCTCAGATGATTTCAAATTCCTCATAGAAGAGGTGAAACCTAAACTTGCAATAATGACCCACCTTGGCATGAAAATGATATTCAACGACCCGGATGGTGAAGCCCTCAGAGTACAAGAAGAGACAGATACTAGGGTTATAGCTGCAAAGGATGGAATGTGCATAGATTTGGAACGGTTAACAGATCATCAATTAACATTGAATGATTATGGTTACAAGGGGCCCCGGTAGCTCAGTCTGGTAGAGCGCGGGACTCGTAATCCCGTGGTCGCGGGTTCAATCCCCGCCCGGGGCTTAAAACCCCACAATTTTAAGTGCTTCTTCGAACTTATCGGTTATGGTCTCCCAATCGTTTGATTCAACAAATTTCCTGCCTTTCAAACCTTCACCTTGGAGGTTACTATTTGCAAGTTCGCTGGCTACCCTGAGCACCTCTTCTGGTTTTTCTATGTAATGTATTCCATTATCTTCGCCGAACTCCATTTTTATACCTGGGAATCCCGTGGCTATAACAGGCTTGGCCATTGCAAGGTATTCGTAGATTTTTATTGGCACGATATCCTGCATTATCTTCTCCCCTCTGCGGGCTGGTAATATACAGATGTCAGCCGCCGCCAGGAACTCTGGTATCCTCTCATAGGGTTGACTCCCCACAAGTATAATATCCTCGAGGCTGTTTTCTTCCTTTATCTTCTTGAGATCATTATAGGCGTCGCCTTCACCCACTATCATGAGTTTAATCCCTGGATGGTTCTTTTTGGCCATTTCAAAGGCTAATTCTTTCAAGCCTGAGAATTCATAGAGGTAACCCATGAAGAATAATAGTATTTCATCATCCCCTATACCATATTTTTTTCTTATTTTGGACCCGTCGAGGTTGGGGTTGAATTTTTCAAGGTCTATACCGGCTTCTATGACTATTGTATCATAGGGGTTCGCGCCCATTTCTATCATTAATTGTCTTAGTCGCTTGTTTATTGTGATCACAAGATCCGAGGATCTTAGAATCTTTTTCATCAGCCATCTGCCAATGGCCTGTAGGGTTTTCTCGGGGATGAGCGTGTATAGGACATCAATGGGATAATATACGAATGGTATGTCCCTTTTTTCAGCCTCTTTTAATCCTATGTAAGTGTTGATTATCCCAAATCCCACTATGATGTCTGGTTTAAATTCTCGGATTTGTTTTTTTATCTCTAGAGTGTGAGTGATAGGTATTGAAAGGTAATCAAGGATTGGTAACTTTAATATGGGTGGTCTTATCACGTCAATTCTAGCCCCTGGTTTAACCTTCCACGCGCCCTTGAAGAATCTCCTGGGGTATATGAGGCCCCCTGGTTCGGTTTTCCTCCAATCGATGGGGTAGTCTATGACTTTTATTTTGTGCCCCCTGAGGCTTAGACGGTCAAAAAGATGGTGTTGTTGGTGTGGGTTTCTTCTGATCCAATCGGATTCCTGTATTACGAGTATTTTCATATTTACACCTTGGGGGGGTTTAGAATTCAGCGCTTTTTTGTATAAGCTTCCAGTTTTCCTTGAACCATTGGTAAGTTTTCTCCAATCCCTCCTTGAACGTTGTCCTTGGTTCGTAGTCTAGGAGTTTTTTCGCTTTTTCTATGGATGATAGTAGGCGGGTTTTAGCATCCCAATCCCTTCGTGGCTTATACACTATACCCGCCTTGTTTCCTGTGAGTTCATTGATGATGGTAGCCATTTCCATTACTTGGTGTTCCTTTCCAGATCCTAGGTTTATGGCTTCCCCTATTGCTTCTTCACGGGCTCCCATAGCTATTAAACCGTTTACTATATCATCTACGAATGTCCAGTCCCTCGTCTCTGTACCGTCTCCGGTTATTGGTAGGGGTTGGCCATTCATTGCCCAGTAGAAGAAGTTTGGTATGACATTGCGGTATTTCCCCGGGACTTCTCCGGGCCCGTAGACATTGAAAAATCTTGCATTGACTATTGGCAAATCATAGAGGTTGTGGAAATAGTTGGTATATAATTCTCCCAGTAGTTTTGTCACCTGGTATGGTGTGTGTAGTGAAATTGAAATATCATCTTCTTTGAATGGTATCTTGGAGTCTAGGCCATAGACGCCACAACCGGATGATGAATAGATGAAGCGTTCAACGCCGATGAGCTGGGCGTATTCTAATACTTTTAAGGTGCCGAGGCCATTAACTAGTAGGTCCTCTTCTGGGTGGTCTACACTGTTCTGGTTGGCGAAGTGGGCTGCAAGGTGGAAAACATAATCTGGTTTTTCCTTGTAGACCCTTTTAAGGATCTCATCATCGAGTATGTCCCCTTTTATGAATTCTATGTTCTCCATCAAGGGGATGTTCCACTCATAACCTGATGACAAATTATCTAGGATTATTACATGCGCTCCGGCTTCGCCAAGTCGCCTTGAGAGGTTGCTGCCAATGCAACCAGCACCTCCTGTCACGAGCACGCATTTACCATCATATACCTTGATATCCTTCATAGGTCTTCACCCTCTTATCATCTATTTCTGGAAATGTTCTATCATCTTCTTCATAGAATCCAGTATTATGCCTGTGAACATGAAAAATGTCCCGAATAATGTTAACATTATTGCTAATATGGTCGGCCCCATATGGATACTTTTTCCTAGTAAGTAATCGCGTAGGAATATTAATGTGAGGATAGCCCCTGTTACTACAATTATCACCCCAGGCAGTGTGAAATAGTATAGTGGGCGTTTCAGTTCCATGTCCCTGATTATCCTGTAGAGTACTGACGCCCCATGACTTAAAGGATGCTTAGTGGAACCTTCAACATCATAGGTGACGCCAATTTCGACTTCAACTATTCTAAGGTTTGATTCGGCGGCGTCTGATAACATTTCACTTTCTATTGCAAACCCATCCTCTTTAAAGTTGAAGTATGGGATGGTATCCTTTGAGAATGCTCTGAAACCGCTCTGGGTGTCTGTTATATCCAGTCTAGTTAAAATGTTAGTCGCTTTATCAAGTATCTTCTGTCCAACCCTCCTATAAAATGGTGTGTTCTTATCTGAACCTGATAGATAACGGCTGCCATTGACAATATCCGCCATACCATCTATTATGGGCCGTACAAGTTTAGGTATCTCATTGGGGTTGTGTTGACCGTCACCATCCAATGTAACTATTACATCAGCGTCAGTCGCCTTAAAACCTGTTTTAAGCGCGGCACCCTTACCCCTATTCTTCTCATGCCTTATGACCCTTGCACCGGCTGCCTCAGCTACCTTAGCAGTCCTGTCTGTGCTGCCGTCATCAACAACGATAACTTCATCCACGTATTCTCTACATAGGAGTATTATGGTTCCAATGGTCAATTCTTCATTATATGCTGGTATCAGGGCCGCTATCCTCATCCTCTAACTCCAAGATTATTCTATCCGATAGTACCATTTCATCCACTCGACTGTACGCCTTATACCCTCCTCTGGGGGCACCTTAGGGTCGTGTTTAAGGTCTTGCTCGGCCTTGGAACAATCAACCCTCTTAACCTTTGTTGTGAAAGCCTCAGCCTCCTTATAGGTTACAATTGAATCATCCCTTCCAACAGCCTCGAGGACCATGTCAGAATATTCTTTTATATCATGTTCCCATTCAAGGCGGCCCCCAACATTATAAACCTCCCCTGGGATAAAATTATCCACTATATTGGCAAAGGTCCTAACAGAATCATCCACATAATCTATTATACGCCTATGGCCTTTGTAAACCGTGTAGGGTTTGTCATGTAATGCATGGTATATGAAGATGGGTATGAATCCTTTGTATGGCGTGTACTTTTCATGGGGACCATAACAATTGACTGGTCTCACTCGTACTGTTTCTGTGCCGAACATCTCTGCTGAGTTCATGCACATGAGCTCCCCAACCCATTTTGTCATAGCATAATCATTCATTTGATAGGTGTCCCTTATCGGATTCTTCTCCATAACATCCTCTGTCATAACCCCATTATAGTCTCCATAGACTTCCGCCGAGGAAAAGAATATCATCCTAAAGCCTAGTTTTTCCTGCAATCTTATAATATTCTTTGTCCCGATGACGTTAGTCCTCCAGAGATTTTCATAGTATGCTTCACCATTCCATCTGCCATATTCTGCTGCTAGATGATAAACATAATCGAATTCATAATCTTCAAAGACCCTTTCAAGTTGTCTGTATTCTCTCACATCAGCCCTCACATAATCCTCATGTCTTGTATGCATCAAGTCTAAGGCTACGACTTCGTGGCCTCTCCTTTTAAGTTCTTTAACAAGGTTGGTTCCTATGAACCCGGCTCCTCCAGTGACAAGTATCCTCTGAGTTTCCATATTATTTCCTCCTTGATATATTCTGGGGGGTCCCCTCATATAAGCCTCAGTATAAACTGTTATTATGTGGGTATTTTCTCGGCGATTATCACACCACTTCTATTATAGATTATTTTGTAATCTTGTATCCTTGGTTGGGTAGTTGACCAGTATATATAATAGTCTGGTTTGAGCTCATAGAATAGCTTATAGAACAGTTCATTATTATTGATTCTCCTTGTGAAAACATAATCTTTGAGATACCATGTGAATGCTGGGCCCCTGTCAGATGCTATTACTTTGCTATGATAGTTTGGGTCATGTGCTTTGAGCCATTGGGCTGCTTCATTTTCAGCATCTACGATAGGATAATCTTGTGGCATCCCCCATATATAATATGCTGCGGATGATAGCATCATCGCCATGACAAGGATGGAGAACATGTGCCTTGCATGCTCCCATTTTAGCGTTTGTGAAATTTCACTTATGCTGAGGGGCATCAAATATGCAATGGCTGGTAAAATTGTTATAATATACCTGTCAACTTTAACAGGATGAAAACTATGCATATAAATGAAACATAAAAACCATGTTATCATAGCAATGTTAATATCAAGGTTATGCAGCTGCTGATCTTCTAGGAGCCAATATATGCTAAGGGCCCAGAAGAAGATTAAAACCTCGGCCAGGGCATAAGATAGCCTCCCGAAGACAGCTATTAAAGCAGCCGATAATAAAAGGAACATTATCAGCTTCTTACTCTTCACTCTATTTAATATCATCCTATTGTGGATTATATAGAGTATAACACCAACTATTAGGATGGCTATTATAAGATATGCTAATGGGTTTGGACCTGCACTTGAAGGGTTGATAATTAACATGTAATTGTTGGATGGGTGGGCTGAAAGATACTCTGGGAAATGTTTAAGGTAATATAGGCTGTCAGGATTATAGCCTGGGTTAACTGCTGTCACTGAACCGCTTGCAGTTGCTGTGAATTGTCCCAAGAATGGTAGGGGGTTTTTAAGGTTCCTGTAAAAGAATAATCCAAAGGGTGAATAAAATAAGATCCCTAGGATTATACCCCCTATGATTTCACGGAATTTGGGCCTAGAATCCATGATAATTACAAGGAGCATGGGGATGATTATAAGTGCTGAGGTATACCTTGTGAGGAAGGCTGCCATCGCCACTGGAAAGGCTAGATAATAGAGCCTCTTATCTTTTCTTTTTGCAAGTAGGGTCAAGTAGATTGCCCATATCGACAATGATATGGCCGGGACGTCGGTGGAGCCCGTGACGGCCCATGCCAATATTAGGGTGGAGGATGCGAAGGTTAAAGCCCCAACGAGGCTTTCAATTTCATCAAATCTCAGCCTAAGGAGAAGGTACATTCCAACTGATCCGAGTATATAGAATGCTCCGCCGACAATGAAGAGTGTGTATTCACTTACAAATCCCAACCTGAAAAACACTGATAAGATCGCTGGTAAAAAGGGTGGAAGATACAATGTGTCACTGGAGCCGAAATGGGCCATTCTAAGAGCATTATTAAGATAAAGGAATATATCCCAGTAGTATACACCAATACTAGATTGTATTGTTATGAGCTTCCATGTGATTATCGAAATGATCAAAGCTAAAATTATGAAGATTTTCCCATCACGTGACAACAGAACACCCCCTAGACACTATTTATGGTATCCTTGTAAATTTCATCGAATTTCCTCGCGATCCTTTCAATTTTGAAAATTTTAGGCGTTTTAGGATGGAACGATCCGCTTTTAAGTATCTTTGTGATAGCATCTTTTATGCTTTTTTCACCTGCCTCGACTATAAGACCAGCCGTAGAGTCGATCCATTCGGATACTCCACAGTTTGATGTTACAACAACTGGCGTGCCACAGGCAATGGCCTCTGCAGCGGCCATGCCAAAAGATTCATATTCAGAGGAGGAGGGTAAGACGAAAACATCCGCATCGACAAGAACTTCAAACTTCTCAAGACCATATAATGGTCCTGTTAGGATTATCCTATCCCCTAATCCGAGGTCTGATATGAGTTCCTTCAATCTTTTAAGGTAGTGGTCGTCAGGGCCTGCGATAACAAGTTTTAATTTATCATCTTTTATCTGATTGAATGCTCTTACCAATAAATCTAGACCTTTTCTTTCATGGATCCTCCCAAGGTATAGTACTATCTGGTCATCTTTAAGTCCCCATTTTTTCCTGAAAGAACCTTCCGGTGGGGTTTTGGGGATGTTCACAGGATTGGGCAATCTAGCTATTATCTTCTCATTTAA
The DNA here is from genome assembly GCA_001507955.1 of Methanobacteriaceae archaeon 41_258. Classification (GTDB taxonomy): domain Archaea; phylum Methanobacteriota; class Methanobacteria; order Methanobacteriales; family DSM-23052; genus Methanothermobacter_A. The sequence goes on from LGEU01000017.1 coordinate 13,773, forward strand.
TTTTGGGTATACTTTCTTGTAATATTGGGATTCTATCTTGGAGGATGCTATTATACGCTTGGCATTATAGATTATCCTATTACCTACTAGGGTGTCGAATAATCTTTTCTGCCAAGCTTTTATCATCCTTGGCGCGGATCCATGCGGTTGTACGATATATGGTATGTTATATCGTGTTGCGAGTAAGTATATTACTGCTGCTAGGAATGTTCTATGCTCATGGATGTGGACTATATCAAAGGATTTTAATTCTTTAGCCGCGACAACTGGGAGATAATAGGGTAGAGGCAAATTGAAATTTGCTGTTAAATACATTGAAAGGTTTCTGAAATAATAAGTTCTTATACCGTCAACATCCACTGACCTGTTCTTTTCAATTTTAACCCTCCTTTTAAACCCGTCAGTCGTATAAACCGTGACATCATGTCCCATTGCAATTTGTTGACTTGCAAGCTCATATACGAAACGTGGAGGGCCTCCACCTTCCCATGATGGTTTAAAGTATGGACAAACATGAAGTATACGCATAATAATCCTATCCCATTATCTCCCCATTGCATGTGTGGGGGTTAAGAGTAAATAGTAGTATTATTTAGATTGTAGCTTAAAAGAATTTAGTGGGTGATTTTCATTAAAGTTGTTATCCTGGCCGCGGGTGTGGGTAGTAGACTAGGCCATGGATTGCCCAAAGCGCTCGTCAAATTATGCAATAATAAGACAATACTCGACCATCAACTAGAAAACCTTAAGAGTGCGGGGCTGGAAAATATAAGGGTTGTGATAGGATACAAAGCCGGTCTGATAAGAAAGAGGCACCCAAACCTCGAATATGTTATAAACAGTCGATATAGTGTTACTAACACCTCAAAGAGTCTATTAGTTGGGATAGGGGACTTAGACGAGGATGTTATATGGTTAAATGGTGATGTGGTCTTCGATCATGGGATACTCCACCTTATCCTTGAAGAGAGGGGAGAAAACCTCATCTGCGTAGATAACAAGGAAGTCGGCGACGAAGAGGTTAAATACAACCTCACAAGTGATGGTTACATTAAAAAACTTTCAAAAACCATCCCGGACGGTTTAGGGGAGGCTGTTGGGATAAACTATGTCAAAAGAGAGACACTACCAGTTTTGAGGGAATCACTCATGGAATGCCAAGACCAAGACTATTTCGAAAAGGCCATAGAAAAATCAATAAAAAAAGGTGAAAGGTTTAAGGCTCTTAACATCAAGGATAATTTCTGTATAGAAGTTGACTTCCCCAAGGATTTGGAAAAGGCTAGAAAATATTGTGAGGAGAATATAAGATGAAGGTCTCAATAATAGGCGCTGGGAGTTTTGGAACAGCAATAGCACAAGTATTATCAGAGAATACTGATAATATCTATCTTCTTGCAAGAAATGAAAAGGTAATTGAGTCCATAAACAAACAGCATGAAAATAAATGGTATCATCCAGGAATAAGATTAAACGAAAAGATTAAAGCAGCTAACATCAGATCAGACCACATAGTGGATTCAGATTATATTTTTTTGGCCGTTCCCTCCGGGAGTCTCAGGAGTATCGTAAGATCACTTAATAATCGTCTCGAAGATAAAAAGATAATATCATGTATAAAAGGTATTGAATATCCCTCACTCAAACCCATGACAACCGTCGTCCGAGAGGAGACAAGCTCCCGGGCTGTTTTTTGTATTTCTGGTCCAAATTTTGCAGACGAACTTATAAGGGGCGTCACCTCCGGTATTACGATAGGAGCTCCGAAAAAATATCAGAACGATATAGCTGATCTCTTAGAATCCCAAAATATAATCCTAGATTATTCAGAGAACATCAAAGGGGTTGAATTCTGCGGTATACTCAAAAATGTCTATGCAGTGGCCATGGGGATACTGGATGGACAAATAACTGGCAAAAATCACAAGTACACACTACTAACATTATGCTTCAAAGAGATGAAAAGAATACTAGACGAGATGGGGTATGGGGAATTATCAGATAAATTCTGCGGATTCGGAGACTTTCTTTTAACCGCGTTAACCGATAAAAGCCGGAATAGGACACTGGGCCTAATGCTTGGCAAGAAAATGCAACTCAGCAAAAAATCCACTATAACAGTAGAAAGTTTGCGCTCAATAAAAGCCATAAGGGAACTCACAAGCAACATGAACCTACCAGTCCTGGAACTCGTCCATGAAACCCTCAAGGATCCGCAGAATATCCCCATCCATATAAAACGCTTCCAAGGAAATCTACATGAAACTCCTTAAACTGCTAAGATCGGATGAATACAAGGTTATATCCGAAAATTTCCTTTCCCTGTCCTTACTTCAAATATTAGTGTATGTGATACCACTTATAACATTACCATACCTTACAAGGACGCTTGGCGTTGCCAATTACGGTCTTGTAAACTTTGCAATAGCATTCAACGCTTACTTCCAGGTTTTAACAGATTATGGCTTCGGCCTCTCAGCTGTTAGGGAAATATCAATAAACCGTGAAGATAAAAAGAAAATCTCAAACATATTCAGTTCTGTGATGATAATAAAAGGGATACTAACCATTATAAGCTTCTTAATATTGACAGTGATTGTCTTCTCCTATCAAAAATTCGCCCAACACTGGCTTTTATACCTTTTTGCATTTGGTATCGTGATAGGCACCACCCTTTCACCAACATGGTTCTATCAAGGCATGGAACGCATGAAATACATAACAATGCTGAATGTCTTAACAAATTTCATATTCCTCGTAACAATCTTCACCTTCATAAAAAAGCCCTCAGATTACATTTATGTGCCGCTTTTACAATCCCTTGGCCTTATAACAGCAGGCATAATATCACTCCATATTATAAGGAGAAAATTCAATGTGAAATTCCACATCCCACCATTTGAGGACATTAAAGAAACTTTCAAAGATAGTACTCAATTCTTCCTATCAAGAGCATCAGTATCCATATATACAAGCAGTAATTCCTTCTTTCTAGGATTATTCGCAGGTAACAGTGCAGTAGGCTACTATTCTGCAGCTGAGAAATTATACATTGCAGCACAGAGCCTCTACGGTCCGCTTGTCCAAGTCACATACCCTTACATGGCAAAAACAAAAAACAAAAAATTCCACAGAAAGATCTTGAAATATACCCTCATATTGAACACATTACTCTGCATCATGATCATTATCCTAGCCCCCGTAATCGTAAAGATAATATTCGGGGCCGCATACATGCCAAGTGTATGGGTGCTCCGCTTCCTTGCCATAGCACTAATAATCGTAATACCCTCCATACTCCTTGGGTATCCATATCTTGCGGTGCTTGGCCAGCAAAAATATGCTAATGGCAGCGTCATACTCGGATCATTAGCACATCTTGCAATGCTCCTTGCCGTTTCACCATTTATTAACATTTATATAGTGGCGGTCCTTGTTATCATTACAGAAAGCATAGTATTAGCCTTGCGAATTTATGGAATAAATAAGCATGACCTCTGGTAAAAGGAGCGAATCAATCCTTGAATACGAGCTTGTATATTCTTTCGGCAGATTTATCATCCTTGTAGTAATTTACGAGGTCGTTTATAACCTTTCTCTCTTCTCGATAATATTCAGGGTTCTTTATACTTTTTTCCAGTTCTTCCAGGAATTTTTTGAAGTTTTTAACTTTAGGGCCTGGTGTCCAGAATTCGAATGGTTCTAGTATGAAGCCCCTTCTTTCCCGGTACTCT
>LGEU01000018.1 GCA_001507955.1 Methanobacteriaceae archaeon 41_258
CCATTATGTAAACCAGAATTTATAATAACCCATTCTCCATCCTTAAAAGCGGCTATAACATCAAAAAGCGTCTTACGATCCCCACTAACCGGCATATACTTTAAAAGTAACTTATTCCCTGGATTCAGAAGATCTTCCAGTCTTCCAGGGTCTCTTAAATGGGCCTTAAATTTATAACCATCCTTTTCAACCACTACCGTGAAACGGTTAGGCCTCGCAATAAAATTTGCAAGGGTAAGATTTTTTATTTTCATACTCCTATAATATTTTACAGACTCCTAAAAGGGTATAATTATCCTTTTCCATGGACGCATATAACATGAATTTAAATTGTATAAGAGGTGGAAGTGATTGCATCCCAGGCCTAGTCCAATAGCTGCATCCCTTTATACCCTCAGAGACCTTGACGTTGATGTAATAGTCATACATGGACCTACAGGATGTTGCTTCAGAACTGCTAGACTCCTTGAAAATGATGGTGTTAGGGTTTTAACCACGGCAATGTCTGAGAATGATTTCATATTCGGTGCACATGAAAAACTGGAAGAGACCCTGAAAAAAGTGGAGAAGATGTTCTCCCCAAAACTTGTGGGAGTTGTGGGGACTTGTGCGAGTATGATAATAGGTGAAGACCTTAAAGAGGCCGTTCAGAATGCTAACATATCCGCGAAGGTGCTTACAGTAGAATCTCATGGGGGTTTTGGCGAAGGAGACAACACAGAAGGGGCTATAATCGTATTAGAGGAGGCTGCTAAGTCCGACCTAATAAGTTGGAATGAAGCTAAAAGGCAGATAGGGATGCTTAAAAGGGCCACTGAGATAGAGAAAACTCGTGGAATGGCCCGTGGAGAATATATAAAACCATCCTCAGGTGATGATAAGGACAAAGTGGCCTTTGAATTCTTAAAAAGTTTAAGAGAGGGTGAAAGGGTTGCTATGGTGTTAAATGCGAAAAAGGAGACGGCCTACCTTTTCGCTGATATACTAAAATTACCCAAAATAAACCATAATCCCTTGATAATAGCCAATCTTCGAGATGACATTGGACTTCCAAGGATAAGGAAACATGCAAAGAATATAAAATCTGAACTTGAAATAAATGGAATTAAAATTGATTATCTTACAGGTGGACTAGATGAATATCCCATAACCGGGGAAAGAGTAGGGGAAATCCTCAAGGAAGAAAATGTTGAATTTGCTGTTATAAGTGGAGTGCCACATGCAGTCCCCATAGAAGAACTGGATGTTAAATCAGTGGCGGTGACCGACGGTCCAAGACTCGTTAAACCTTTAAAGGAACTGGGATATGATTATGTTGTCGCGGAACTTGACGCCCATGCTAAAACCCTTGGAGTTGATAAGATAGTCCAATCAGATTTTGGTAAAAGTATAAGAGAGAATATAAAGGTGATCTAAAATGGTTAGAACCGTGGGCATGATACTCTGCGGGGGATTTGGCAAACGCCTAAAACCCCTCACAGACAAAATACCAAAACCCCTCATAGAAATAAAAAAGGGTTACACTATACTCGACAAACAATTATTCGACTTTAAAAGTGCCGATATAAACAAGGTATACCTCTTAACGGGCTTCCTTAGCGAAAAAATCGAGGAACGCTACGGTAACGAATACAAGGGCTTGAAGATAGAATATGTGAAGGAAGAAGAACCCCTTGGGACATTAAACGCCATAAAACTTGGCATGGAAGCAATAGACGATGACAATCAATGTGTGATAAGAAATGGTGACGTAGTCGCGGACTTAAATTTGAAAAAGATGGTCCGCCTCGGCGAAAAATCCAATTATCCCCTGACAATATTCATAACAAAAATGAGATCACCCTATGGTATAGTAGAGATAAGCGGGGACAAAATAACCGACTTTAAAGAAAAACCACTACTAGACTATTATATAAACGCTGGAGTATACTTTGCCAAGGAACCAATAGACTTCGGAGACTTCGAAAAAGGGGACATAGAAAAGACGGTTTTCCCAATAATGGCCAAAGAGAACAAACTCGGTTTCTACAAAGAGGATGGACTATTCTGGATGGCCATCGACACCTCAAAGGAACTTGAGGAGATAAGAAAAGAATACAAGAACAGAGAAGACAAACCATGGGGTTATGAGAAAGTCCTCATAAACACAGACAAATACCTCACAAAAGAATTATTCATAAAAGAAGATTACAGAACATCATTCCATTATCACAAGAAAAAAGATGAAACAATGTACATAATAAAAGGCTCAGGATACATTGAATTCAAAGACAGAAAAGAATACTTCAGCAAAAACGACACCATACGCATCAAACCAAAAACCCCACATTCCATAGTAGCAATGGAAAACACCCTATTACAGGAGGTTTCAACACCCCACCTAGAAGACACCATAAGAATAAAAGACTTCTACGAACGATGGTAATGATAACAATTATAGACTATGGCAGCGGAAACCTAAGAAGCATAAAAAACGCCCTCAAAAAAGTAGGCGGCCAGGTAAAAATTACAAAAGATAAAAAGCAAATAGAAAAGGCAGAGACCATATTACTACCAGGGGTGGGGGCATTCGGCAAAGCCATGAAAAACCTCAAAAGCTACAAAAACGCCATAATAAAACATATAGAAGATGATAAGCCATTCCTGGGCATCTGTTTAGGATTACAACTCCTCCTTACAAAAAGTGAAGAAAGCCCCAACATCCAAGGGTTGAACATAATACCTGGAGAAGTTATAAGGATCCCACCCCTTGGAAAAGTCCCCCACATGGGCTGGAACCAACTAAACATAACAAATAATTGCCCAATACTAGAAGGACTAGAAGACGAATATTTCTACTTCGTACACTCATATTATGCCAAACCAATCAAAGAAAATGTTATAGTAGCCACAACAGACTATCACATAGAAATGGCCGCAGTTTTATGGAAAAACAACATATTCGCCACGCAGTTCCACCCAGAGAAAAGTGGGAAGGCCGGCTTAAAAATGCTTAAAAATTTCATCGAATTCTCAAAATAAGTGATCAAATATGGACATAGAAGGATTTGTAAGACGCAACATAGACCAAGAAGGATTAAAGTACATCCTAGCTGAGCGTATACTCGAATTCAAAGAAATTAACAAGGACACAGCCTTGAAATTGGCAGAGGCGGTTATAGAAGAAGTCAACCACACCCTAAAAATAGAAAAGGAAGAAGACGATTTCCTTAAAGAGATTATAAAGTTCCCCAGAGCAGGGATAAGCATGGGCGAAATGGGCGTAGGTTCCAGGGGGGCTGGTGACTTCTTCGTCCACCGGAAAATAGCGGATATAGTCGCGAGCACAAATACCAAAGCATATATAACACCCACAGCCCAAGATGATGGGGGTGTTGTTAAAACACCCATAAAAAGAGACACAGTCTATATTACAACTGCAGTTGATGGTATACACTCACGTCTCAGCGAATACCCCTTCCTGGGAGGATTCCATGTTACAAGAGCAGCTCTAAGAGATGTATGCGTCATGGGCTCCAGGCCACTTGCAATACTAAGCGATTTACATCTCGCAGATGACGGTGATGTGGGCAAACTATTGGATTTCACAGCGGGGGTTGCGGCCGTCTCAGAACTTGTAAATGTCCCTATCGTTGCAGGGAGCACGCTACGCGTTGGTGGAGACATGGTACTAGGTGACCGACTAGTAAGTGCAGTGGGGGCCATAGGAGTATCAGAGCACCCCCCAACCGCCAGAAAAAGAGCAGAACCAGGGGACACCATACTATTAACAGAAGGGTCTGGTGGGGGTACCATAACCACCACTGCAATCTATCATGGACTATTCGACGTAGTATGGGAAACAATGGATATAAATTTCATAAAAGCTTCAGAAGCCCTCATGGAAGCTAACATGCTAGGGGAAATCCATGCCATGACTGACGTCACCAATGGAGGGCTGCGAGGAGACGCCCATGAAATTTCATCAACTACTGGAGTGGGCCTAGAACTCCATGAAGATAAAATCATGGCCATGATAAACCCCAAAGTCCTTAAAATGCTCAGAAAACTTGACATAGACCCTCTAGGGGTTTCAATCGACTCTCTCATGATAATAGCACCCGAAGAAATCTCAGACACCATCAAAGACATAATAGAGGGTGCTGGCGTCAAAATAGATGAAATAGGCGAAGTCACAGACACTGGGGAGCCCATTCTTATCGGTGAAAACAGAGAAACCAGACTAGAACCCGCTTTTAGAGAAGCAGCATATACCAAGATAAAAAAAGTAGTGGGCGAGAACACGCCAGAAAACTTTGACAAAATGAAAAAAAGAGTAGAAGAGGCAACATCCAAGGCCATAGAAAAAAAGAGGAAAGTAGTGGAGGCTATACGAAATGGAAAATAGAGGTTTCATATACACCTTGGATGCTATATTTGCACTTACCATACTCATAATAATGACAGCCTCCTTAACACATTTTTTAACATTAAAACATTATCTCCCATCAGAATATAGAAATGAAAACTATAATGCAGAGGATATCATGGACCTCATGGCAAGCCATGACACAGGAAATGGCACAATCCTTGAAAGGATCAGCCACGAACTTAACTTTCATCAAAACCGCGAAGAAGCCATAACAGAGGCTAACAAGATAGCGAGTGGATTTTTAAATTCAAAATTCCCAAATATAAAATATAATTTGACAGTATACGATGGTATCGAATCTGTTACAATAGCATCAAATGCCGAAATGTCAAAGGCAGATAACATAAACTCCGCCACCAAAAACTATAACAATTACACATTCCAGTTATACATATGGTAAATTTCCTCAAATAGGACGAAACTATTTTTCTATCCTCACATTGCTTGCAATAGACCCCACAGCCTATGAGGGGGGGAGCATGACCATGCCAGTAAGGACAAGACCCCCCCACTAGACGGGTAAACTCATTTTCTCTGATATGTACAGGGATACCAATGTCTTTGCTGATGTGTACCATGGCAACTATTACATTCGGCTAATGAACATTATATAGAGGATAGTCCTCTCTGGTATGGGCATATTCTAGTCAAACAATAGCCAATTTATGGGGGGTAGTGTTTCCATGCCTCATTTGGACATAATTTTGGAGTTCTTGCAACAATAGGAAATGTTAGGATGTTTATTGGCATTACCACAAGAAGCGCCATGCGCTACCAGACAAAAATGGCTTCTTGATTATGTAATTTTTTCTGTACTCATATATTTGTGTGCCATTGTGCGTTTTATGGGGGGTTTTAGAGGAACAAATCCAGTGAACTTTGTCTGGATTTGTCACTTTCAAATAGGGAGTTCACGCCGAATTCGAGTATGTTGATTCTCTGCATGAGGTATGGATCGATGGGATATTTTCCGGCTAGTTCCTTTGATATTTCCAAGTATTTTATGACTGAACCCTTTGATACTGTTAGTACAAGGTTCCCGCCACATTTGCATTTTCCTGTTAGTGGTATTCGCCTGTATTTCCTGTTGCATCTTGTACATCGTACCTTCTGTTTTGTGAATGCTCGGATGTTCCCCATCATATCTGGTAGGAAATGTGAGATTAGAACGCCCTCCACCACTCTTCGCTGGTCTACGGCCCTTATTTTCTCTGCAAGTTCGATCTGTGAATTGACCTTTTCTTTCATTGTAGGTAACATTTTATATAGGCAGGTTTTAGGTCCTGAATTGATATTTGAGGTGTCATGGGAGAACATTAGTCCTTTGTATTGTCTTGGTGTGCCGAGACGTTTTTTAACATTATCAATTAGGACAGCAACCTTTGATGGTTTTGCATATTCTAATGTTTTTTCATAGAATGCTAGTGGTAATGAATCCATTGTGTCGATGTTATGTGATTCGTCATCGATTTCTTCAGGGTCTATCCTTGATGATATGACAAGTGGCGCGTCCATGCTCCCTCCCCTACTACTTGGAAGGTATGTTTTAGAGAAATTGAGCAGGGCATCTAATAGTAGTATTATGGCATCCTCATCACTGTCACAGTTCCTTCTCTTGGCTGAGTGGAAGTATGGGTGTGCATAACATGCTGATGCTTCAGTGAATCCTATTATCCTCCCTAGGACTCCTGCAGAGGTGTGGGGTGCCAATCCGATTATTAAGTGCCCGATTAGATCTTCTTGTCCTCGGATATTATAGAATCTTTCAAGGCCGTAAAAATTTTCTAGGAGGTCGTCGACGAATGATGCAACTTTCATGAGGTAATGGGCGCATTCCTTGGATATTACTACGTCTTGGACTTTCAATTCTACTATCTGGTCCTCATCTTTTAGGGGTTCGCCTTGGAAGTCTGTCTTGTATCCCAGTTCTTTTAATTTTTCTATGGTCACACCAATCTCTGAGGGTTTGAAGTGGGTGAGTGGTAAGTCTGTGGAATCGTGTCTTATTGTAGCGTCCTTGAAGGTGAAAACATCATTCTTGGCCCTTAGAACACCCTTTTCTAGTGGTTCTGGGAATTTGTCGTGGGATATCATCCCCTCGACTCCTTTTATTTCTTCGAGTTTGCGGACTCCCATGCTTTCGGTGGCGTTCTTTAAAAGTTGCACGAGGTTTATGGATCTTTTGCTTGGTTTGCCCATCTCTGTTTTTTCACCGCATTGTGGGCATTTTGATTGCATGAAGCTTATTTTGCATTTGGGACATTTTGCACGGCCTATTTCTACTCTAATGTTTCCTTTTTTAGCTGCGTCGATGATGTTTCTTCGGCTGCCGCCATGTTTGCCTATTGGGAATAGTACGTGGGGTGCTGGGCGCATTTTCCTTTCTTTGCTTTTTTCGGGTCTTCCGACGCGCGCCCCAATATAAGTGGGAGCTTTTTTCATTATCTTCACAGGGGATACTTTGTTTATTGCCTTAATCGGGTCTTCCCCATTTTCTAGGGGTTTTTTGAGGGTGTTTAGGAGTGCGTATGTGTCATCGGCTCCTATTATAACTTTGCCTTTTCTGAGTTTATGTGGGACTCCCAGTATCTCCAGTATTCTCTTTGGTGGTGCTAGTGGCAATTTTAGTCTGCCTTTTTCCTCTTTTCCATGTTGTAGCCACTCGTAGAGGTTGTTAAGATCCTCTGTGGAAACGTCATGGTAGAAGTAGGTGTAGCGGGGATGTAATGGCACATCATATTCCATAGAGATCTTGAATGCTTCCTTTGCATCTAATTTTATCTTATTCCACTGGCCCTTGAATCTTTTAAAGTTTAGGGGGTCTTCTCTGGCATCATACTTTTTTGAATTGAGGATTGATTGTATCCACCATTCTTCGCACCATGCTGCGGGCATTAGTATGTGGTTGTTCCTTAAAAATTCTCCGAAGGCCACTAACATGTCGCCTAGGAATAGTATTTCTTCCACTTCTGGTTTGACTTTCTTTGCTTTTTCGATTGTTTCGATTTTGATTACATCCCCGTTTTTGAGTTTGACTATTGGTCCTTCGATTGTGTCCACTGGCACCACGCAATTGCCTTTTCCCGGTCTTTCAATTTTCATCTGCGTCCCTACTGCTAGGAATTCTAAAAGTTCCATTGTAGCTGGGTTCACTCCCATGGCAGCTAGTCCTGTGTTCCTCGAACGACCGTATCTTAGTCTGAACGCTCCTTTTTCTGATGGGCATCCTAGGACTGGTCTTCCCCCGATTATATCTTCTATGTACTTGCTGTCGGCTTTTATAGTGATTTCATCATTTTTATCGGATTTTGGAGTTCTTGAGAATTCCTCTAGCCAATCCCATCCTTTAAGTTTCATTTGCTTGGCGTATTTAAGCACCTTGGGGGCTTTTTGGATGACTCCTTCTACCATCGCAAGTAGGGCTCCTCCACGGATGTGATTGGTTTCTACACGTTTAAGATCCCTGTGTGAAACTTCTATCTTGTCTGTTGGCTCCCCAGTGACTTCTACTGGGATATTTTCAGCGGCTAGTCTCACTTCGTCCGGGGTTGGGGAATATTGTAGGTTTGTCACTTCTGATTCGTATAATTCCACTTCTTCCACGTAACGTTCTATTTCCCTGTCAGTTGGCTTGTAACGATCCAATCCCATCTTTATCCTTATATAATCTGCTATTAGAACTGCTAATGCTGATGCAGTCCCTCCAGCACTCCTTATAGGCCCTGCGAAGTATACTGCCAGGTAATTTGATTCATCAAAATTGTTCTTGATAGTTACCTTGGCGATTCCTTCTAGGGGTGCTGCTACAACACCTTCTGTTAGTATTGCAAGGGCTGTTCTCAGGGCTTGATCAGCAAGTTCTTGCCTCCTGGACCATAATCTGTCCTCGTCTGTTTCATCTATCCGCTGGGATGCTATCTCAGCAGCAATCTTAAACGCTATCTCCTCCCTACTATACTCTTTTTCTAGGGATTTGATTCTCTGGGCAACACCCTCAGGTCCTACTAGTCCTTCAACCCTCTCTGCAAGGTCCTTTGCAAGTGGTATTTCAGGTTCTGTCGAAGCATCTAGGCCCTTAGCCCTGGCTTTATAGGCTATATCATAAAGTTTATTCGTCTCTTTCTCTAATTCATTAAAATACTCCATCATACTTATAACCCTAAAAAGATGATTTTTTTTGATCCTCCCAGATAATATTATATTATAGGGGGATATAAAATTTCTACAGAAGGTTATCGGGGTGATCAGAAAATGGCTAAAAAGGATAAAAAAACGCTTCCACCAAGTGGCGCTGGCCTTGTAAGATATTTTGAGGAAGAGACAAAGGGTCCTAAGCTCACACCGGAACAAGTAGTTGCAATGAGTATAATACTAGCTGTATTCTGTCTATTGCTCAGGTTCTCAGGTTAAACTCTTCGGTGATCTGATGGCGATCCACCCCATTGAATTCAGATACGGCACACCAGAGATGAAAAGGGTATGGGATGCTGAAAACAAACTACAAAAAATGCTAGATGTGGAAGCGGCTATAGCCGAGGCAGAAGCCAGCCTAGGAATCATACCAGAATATGCTGCGGAAGAGATAAAAAGAAAAGCCAACACAAAGTATGTGAAACTTGAAAGAGTGAACCAAATCGAGAAGGAGACAAAGCATGACATTGCAGCATTAATAAAAGCGCTGGCAGAACAATGCGAAGGCGATGCAGGAGAATACATACACTTTGGAGCCACTTCAAACGACATAATAGACACGACAAATTCCCTACTCTTTAAAGAATCCATAAAAATCCTAAAAGAAAAAATTATCAGATTAATAAAACTCTTTTTAAAATTGGCGGATGAAAACAAGAAAAGGGTTTGCATTGGCCGAACACATGGCCAACACGCACTACCCACAACCTATGGTATGAAATTTGCCCTCTGGGCTGATGAAATGCACAGAAACCTTGAAAGGTTAAAATCGGCCGAGAAAAGATTATGTTTAGGTATGGTGACTGGGGCGGTGGGCACCACAGCAGCCCTTGGCGAAGAGGGCTTGAAAGTACACTTGAAAGTTTCCAGGTTGCTTGGCCTGGAACCGGCTTTAATATCAAATCAGGTCATCCAAAGGGATAATCATGCCGAATTTATCATGGTATTGGCCAATATTGTCACGACCCTCGACAAGATAGCCTTGGAGATCCGTAACCTTCAAAGGACGGAGATCATGGAAGTGGGTGAGAAATTCGACCCTGAAAAACAAGTTGGAAGCAGCACAATGCCCCATAAAATGAACCCGATAACTGCAGAGCGTATATGTGGCCTGGCTAGGGTTATACGTTCACATGTGATAACTGCACTAGAGAATAATCTGCTCTGGCATGAAAGGGATCTCACCAACTCATCCCCAGAACGTATAATATTCCCAGAATCATGTATATTAACAGACTACCTCCTACACTTAACCACGAACTTAATAGAGAATCTTGTATTCTTTGATGAGAATATAGAAAAGAACCTTAAACTTACAAATGGTCTTATAATGGCAGAAAGATTAATGGCAGAATTAGCTAAGAGGGGTATGGGAAGGCAAACAGCATATCGTCTCGTGAGAGAATGTGCAATAAAAGCCAACCAGGAAAGAGTACCCTTTATAAAAGTTGTAGGAGAAAAAAAGGAAATAAGAGAATATCTAAGCCGCGAGGAACTTGAAAATATCATGGATCCTTACACATACATAGGTTCTGCCATCAAAATAGTTGAAAACGTGCTCAAAAAATCAAGAGAATGGTTCTAGGATCCCCCCCCCAATAATAGGGAGTGGATAATCTTATTCTCTTTTTATTGGTGGAGTATAGGATCGTAGAAGTAATGACAGTGACACAACCGTCACTGAACTTAATGCCATTGCAAGGCCTGCGAATTCGGGTCTGAATGTTAATTTGAATATTGGATAAAGTAGGCCGGCTGCTACTGGTATGAGGATCATGTTATATGCAAAAGCCCAGAATATGTTCCATTTGACGCGTGAGACAATTTTATGGGATAATTGCATGGCTGCGGGGACATCGACCGGATCATCCTTCACCAATACTATATCAGCTGCTTCTATCGCAACATCTGTACCGCTTCCAATGGCGATTCCAACATCAGCTGCTGCAAGAGCTGGAGCATCATTTATACCATCACCAACAAATGCTACACTACCATTTTCGCGCATCTTGGAGACTATATTAACTTTGTCCTCTGGTAGGACTTGTGAGAGTACCCTAGTTATTCCCAGTTTCTCTGCCACAATATTCGCTGTTATAGGATTATCCCCAGTTACCATAACTGTTTCTAGGCCCATTTTCTCCACGGCCTTTATGGCTTTTGGGGAATTTTCTTTTATTTTATCCGAGACTGCGATGATCCCTAAGGGCTCCTGGTCCCTGGCAACTAATACTATGGTTTTACCTTCTTCCTGTAATTTTGATATTATACCCTTAATATTGTCTAATGGTATTCTATTGTCCTTGAACAAACTTATATTACCTACTATGATTTTATGGGAGTTGGTGGATCCTACTAGACCTTTTCCAGGGATTGGCTTAAGTTCATGAATTTTGATATGGGGTATGTTTTTTGCTTTTGAAACTATTGCTTTGGCTATGGGGTGTCTTGAATTGGCTTCGATGCTAGCAGCTAATTGTAGGATATCTTTTTCGTCTCCTTTTAGAGGTATTATATCTGTGACGTATGGTTTGCCCTCGGTGAGCGTCCCTGTTTTGTCAAAGAGTATGGTCTTTATTTTTTCAGAAACTTCTAGTATTTCGCCTTTTTTGATGAGAATACCGAGTTCCGCGCCCCTGCCTATACCAACCGTGACTGCTGTTGGTGTTGCGAGTCCAAGGGCGCATGGACATGCCACTACTAACGTGGATATAAGGACTGTTAAAGAGAATAATAGTCCCATGCCTTTAAGGTACCAGAATAAAAAAGCTGTGAATGCTATTATTAGAAGTGTGGGTATAAAATATGACACTGCTCTATCAGCTATCTTCTGTAATGGGGGTTTAGACCCTTGAGCTTCCTCCACCAATCTTATGATCTTTGCCAGGAAAGTTTCTTCCCCTGTATGTGTTGTTCGGATTTTTATGATGCCATCAGTGTTGATGGTGCCTGCCACTACACTCTTTCCTTTATCTTTGAATACAGGGATTGGTTCTCCTGTTACCATAGACTCGTCAATGTGTGCTTGTCCTTCAATGATAATACCATCTACCGGTATCCTATCTCCAGTTTTCACGATTAATATATCACCCTCTTTTAGAGTTTCTACTGGCACTTCTATTTCCATATCGTCCTTAAGTATGGTTGCAGTGTCTGGTTGGAGTTCCATCAATTTTTTTATAGCCTCGGATGTTTTACCCTTAGCCCTTGCCTCAAGGTATCTTCCAAGTGTTAAAAAGGCTGCTAACATTAATGCGGTTTCATAGAAGATGAAATTTTGTGATAGGATATTAAATGTGCCTAGTACACTGGAAGTGAATGCGACTCCGATACCCATTGAATACATGACGTCCATGTTGAGTGTTTTAGCTCTGAGTGAACGTAGCGCGGCATTGAATATTGGATAGCTTACATATAAGAAGGGTAAAATCGACACTATGAATATTATATAGTTCATAAATGGAAATTCTATCCTGGAGTACATTATGATCATAAGGGGTATCGAAACCCCTAAACCTACTATTATCCTTCTCTTTTTAGATTTAAGATCCTCTGAAAGCTTTTCATCAATTATTTCCCCTTTAGTTCCCAGGAATTGGTATCCGAGTTCTTCTATGACTTTTTTGATATCTTCTATGGATATTAGGTCCCTGTTATATTCTATGTATGCTGCTTCAGCTCCTAGGTTCACTGTAGCATCTATTATACCCTCAAGTTGTTTTAATCCTGATTCTATTGTCTTAGCGCACATTGCACAAGTCATACCACCTACTTTAACCTGAATTTTATCATTTAAAACTTGATACCCTGTCTCTTTTATCACTTTTTCTATGTCTTTAATCCTGGTTTCTTGGGGATCGTATTCTATAGTGGCTTTCGCTGTTGCAAAGTTTACATTAGCCTCCTTGACACCCTTGATTTGTTTAAGTGCTTCTTCTATTCTTAGAGCGCACCCTGCGCAGCTCATCCCACCTATTCTAATATTAATTTTCATAATATCCTTAAAAGATCTTTGAATATTTTACCATCTTTTACTACGAGGAGTATGTTGTCAGGGTTTGCGAGGCTTTCTATGTCTTCAAGGGGGTTCTCTTTCACAACTATAATATCTGCAAGTTTGCCCTTATCAAGGCTCCCTATCTTATCATCCCATCCAATACACTCCGCCGCTTTTAAAGTGGCAGATTCTAGGACCTCCCAGGGCTCCATCCCAACCTTGGATAAGTATGAAAGTTCTTTGAGGTTCTTGCCATGTTCTATAACCCCTGAGTCGGTGCCCATGATTAATTGGACACCTTCTTCGTAGGCAACCTCTATATTTTCCCTATGAACCTTGGCGACTTCTATAGCATCATTCCTAGTGTAACTTGGAAGTTCACCTTTCTTGGCTTCCCTGGCAAGTTCCGCCGTTACAAGAAGCGTTGGCACGAGATAAACCCCTTTATCCCGCATTTCAGCCGCTGTTTTTTTGTCAATGTAGGTTCCATGTTCTATTGAATTTATACCGGCTTTTATACAATTTTTTATACCTTCAAGTCCGTGTGCATGGGCCATGGTTTTTTTACCCTTGAAACGAGCCTCATCTACCATAATCTTTAACTCTTTCTTGGTGAATTGGGTGTCATCAGGTCTATCATTGGCACTCATCACCCCACCAGTGGCCATTATCTTTATAACATCTGCTCCGGCCCTTAAAATTTCTCTAGTCTTTTTTCTCACCTCAGATGCGCCATCACATATGCTGCTAGGTAATCCAGGATATTTAAGTTCAATATTTAAACCTGATTTCATGTGAAAATCGAAATGGCCGCCTGTTGTTGAAATGGGGACCACACTTATCTGCATTCTAGGTGCCGGGACTATACCCTCTTCTGAGGCGAGTTTAACTCCAAAATCCGCCATCCCCGCGTCCCTTATTGTGGTGACTCCTGTGTTGAGGGTTGTGCGCATATTATTGATAGCATTATAAAAATAGAATGATAGGGGCGTTTCTATCCTATCCTCTAATTTAAAACCTTTTTCCATGATATGTACATGTGCATCTATAAAACCTGGGAGGATGAAATAATCATCTGCATCAATTACATGGGCTCCACTTTCGTCTTTGGTTGAAATAGATTCAATTGTATCCCCCTTTACCAATATTGAACCCTTAAAATGATTATGCGCTTTTAAATCTATTATTTCACCTTTAATTATTAGATTATTCATGAAAGAACACCCAGATGTTAATATGTTAGCATTATATGTAAGTATTTATGGGGGGTCATATCAGCAGCGAATCGATTTATGGGATGGTTTTGATAATACCAGAATAGCCGTCGACTTCAACTTCCATGGAATTCTTTATGATCTTCATAACGTCTTTTTCTGGCTGATCCACTAGGGGTATGCCTGCCATTATAGCCCCAGTGGCTATTATAGGCTCCGCATTTTTGCATATGATCGCTGCTGGCGCTTTCTCATTCTTTGCTAATTGGAATATTACATATGAGCCTACAGTAGATCCCTTGCCTCCAGAGATTATGAGGATCTTATCCTTAAGGTTTTCACCATATAAGGGGTGTCTAGGATCTATTATAGTTCCTGTTTTAGGGTCCACACCACCAAGAAAACTTAAAGGTTCACGGGATACAAGAGCCTTTCCACGGCCCACACCCTCTGATAAAACCCTACACTTTATATTCATCTTCAAAACCTTATATTTCTTTTTTCATGATTTCTCGAAGTACTGATGTCCCATAAGATCCTTTCGGAATTGAAAATTCTACAATTAAACCATCAGTGACTCTTTCAACTTTAGCATCCCATAATTTGAATCTTATGGGTCTGCGGATACCATGACTGCCCAATTGGGGCATTTTATCGCATTTAAAAAGGTCTAAGGTTATCCCTTCCTCTTTAAGAACCCTTCTCTCGATTTCACCTATTTTATCTGTTGCGAGGGGAACCTTACTACCATATAATGGTGCTGTTGGATGGGCCTCAAACTTTTTTATCATTTCATCCAATTTTATAGGTTCTTTGTCATATATGATATGTTGGTGGTTGTCAACTATAATATCCCCCGGCATATACTTGTTGATACCGAATTTTGCACGTTCACTTACAACTTTGTTAAATAGATATGATTGATATGCATGGACAAACATCCTCTTTAAAGGCTTTGGTAATGTTTGTATTGCACGAGCATAAGACTCCTCAGTAAGGCCTCCCCTTCTTTTATCTTCTTTTATAAGCTTTTTGAGCATCATGCGCTCGTATCTCATGCTCGGTGGCATCATCTCATAGGCTTTTTCCAGTTCTCCCATATCGTATGCTCTTCTCGCCTCCTTTATATTTTCTGGTTCGTCGTCATAAGGGTTGCCTATATATAAGTCCACAGCACTTTTAAGGTCTCCGAAGATTATAGCCTTGCCTACAAGGTGTGTGTTGGCCCTTGGGGTGCCGAAACGTTGCCAGCCATAATAATTGGGCACTCCAATTTTTGATAGTTCTTGGAGTGTGCTCTCTGCTTCTTCTTTAGCAGAGGGTTTCACACCTCTTATCCTTATACGGAATCTGTTACCGATTAATTGTCCCATCCTTAACTTCTTTTCGTGTCGGGTTATTTTAAGGAATTTAACATTATGCAACTTTTCATCTAATCCCTTGACATCCTCTGGGTCGATGTTACTTATGCATATCCATTGTCTTGTGACTGCCATCTTGTCCTTCATCCCTGCGAAACCCATCCTCCAACGTGGCAAACTTAACTCCCTTGCAATATCTAATAGAACATCCAGGGTTGTTCTACCCTTTTTCTCCATCCAAATCCAAGTGTTAGGCCCTTGACCACTTGGTTGGACAAGTGGGATTTCCTCCACATAAAAATCTTCATATTTTACTCTAATCTTGCCACCTGTACCAACGCCTTTGGTTACATAGGTTTCAGCGTTTAACATTTATCTCCTCCGATCATTAGAGGTTATCCCCCCTGCAGATCCCCCCTCCAAGGGGGACATTTAAATTTCCAAGTCCGCGGTGACAGCGGAAAGGGATAAGGACTCCTTCACAAAATCCCGTCACTCACATTTAATTTTGCGCATATACCCATTCTAATCTGATTCACGTGTTAGGCCTTTAGTTACACGGGTTTAATCAGGTGAAGCTCCCTTTAATTTATAATTGCCTTTATATAAGCTATTGTTTATCTTCTGTCAACTATTCTCTTTGGTCTTCCCCTTATCTTGTAAAATTCCAATTCTCCAGGATTCTTAAAGTTGAATAGTATCTCGAATGTGCCATCTAGGTAAGTGTGATAAAGTTCTTTTTTTCCTTTGAAAAATCTTCTGAGGAAGTTTTCCTTTATAAGGTCCTTATCACATTCTTCGATTTCTTTGCATTCAACTGATACTTGCATTGTAACAGGTCCTTCGTCCTCGTCACCATATAGGAACGCTTCATATTCTCCGGTGAGATATTCCATGCTTTCCCTCTGGAATACTGCTGCTTCAACATCCACTTTATTGAATGGGTGGCCAGCTACCCATATCGTTTCTGCCTCGCGTTCAGGGCTCATTATACGCATATGTGTTCTTCCACATTTGCATTTGTCCCTTGATATCACAACTGTGGTATCCTCAGTGTCATAATTTAAAAGTAGAATTCCTGTCTTCTCTCCTACTGGGAGGAGTGTTGTGAGGACTATCCTTCCACATTCACCATCCTCGACAAAATCTTGGAGGCGTGGATCATAAACATCGAGGTGGACAAGATCTTCTGGAACATGTAATCCATCCTTTTCTCTGCATTCTCCACACATTGTCCCCTCAGTACTACCATAAGTATTGAAGGTATCCACATCCCAGATCTCTTCTAGGTATTCTCTCGCCTCTGGTGCGAAGCTTTCACCACCAACAACTAGCCTTTCTATACTAGATTCTTTAGGATCAAGGCCATGATCCTCCATCCTCCTCGCAAGCCTTAGAAGTTTGAATATGCTGGCAACTATACTTGTTGGCTTATAATTTTCTATTATACGCACTGGGAATGTGCATTTACCCTCTGGGATTATTGTCATGCCGATCTTGTGCGCTGCAAGAGTCATTGTATTAGCGCCGACATTCATCCCATAAGATGCGCAGATAACAAC
>LGEU01000019.1 GCA_001507955.1 Methanobacteriaceae archaeon 41_258
TCACCTTCTAGGATGAAGATTTCAAGACAATTCTTGTTTTTCAAGTGACTGTGAATCTGTGTGTTTATGATAGTCTCATAATCATGTTTGATATCGTTGACCTTGTCTTCAACTTCCCTTTTGTGTATTAAGAAAAGCACGCCGTTAACTTCGCCTTTTATTTTCATTTGTTTCCTCTTAGCATCTATTAACATTCTGGAGGCTGTTCTTATAATGTCTGAGCGGCTTGAAAATCCCATCTCATCTTTCAAAGTGTCTATTTCCTCTAGGAGTTTTTTGCTTATTGAAATGCTGATCACAGCCATAACCAAAACTATATTAATAAACATTTAAAAATGTTATCATAAAAATTATTAAATATTCTCCATATTATTAATAAATTTTTTAAGGATGAAATCAATAAATAATCTACCAATGAAAAAAACCAGAATATTCATATTAATCATAATCGCCATCATAATATGCACACTGTTATATACAACAAGTAAAAGATGGGAAACAAGCCCCGAAGAGAAAATAATCGTAGCAGCATCAATAATGCCCCAAAAGGAATTCATAGAAGCAGTAGGCGGAGACAAAGTAAAAGTCATAGTAATGGTACCCCCAGGAGCAGACCCACACACCTACGAGCCCCAACCAAGCCAATTAAAAGAGCTATCAAAGGCAAAAATCTACTTCCAGATAGGCTCAGGTATAGAATTCGAAAAAACATGGATGGAAAAACTAAAAGAACTAAACCCAAACATGAAGATAATAAACTGCTCAGAGAATATAAAACTCATGAAAGAAGACCCACACGTATGGACATCACCGCGAAACGCCATCATAATAGTTGAAAATATCTGCAAGGCCCTCACAGAAGAAGACCCGAACAACAAAGGATACTACAATGAAAACATGGAAAAATACGTTTCAAGACTCGAAAAATTAGATGGAGAATTCAACCAAACCCTCACAGAAAAACAAAACAAGAAAATATTAGTATATCATCCTGCCTGGGCCTACCTATGCAGAGACTACAAACTAGAACAGATAACAATAGAAAAAGAAGGTAAAGAGCCATCACCACAGACACTCGCAAAGATCATCCAAGAAGCCAAAAAAGACAATATAAAAATAATAATAGTATCACCACAATCCAACAAACAAAGCGTCCAAGCCATAGCAGATGAAATAGATGCAAAGATAGTCACAATAGACCCACTCGCGGAAAACTACATAGAAAACATGGAAAAAATGCTACAAATCCTCAAAGGTATCTGAATTGGATGATAAGATGGATAAAGCTGTTGAAATTAAAAAACTATATTACAAAATCGATAACAAGACAATACTAGAAGATATAAACTTCGAAATTTACAAGAACGAATTCTTAGCTATCATAGGCCCAAATGGCGGCGGCAAGACAACCCTACTCAAGATGATAGTAGGCCTCCTAAAACCAACCAGTGGAAAAATCCAAGTATTCGGCCTCAAACCCGAAGAAGCAAGGGAAAAAATAGGTTACCTCCCACAAAGGCGCCATTTTGACGCAGACTTCCCCATAAATGTCTTCGAAACAGTGCTCATGGGATGCTACCACGCCCCACTTCAAGGCTACACACAAGAAGACAAAGAAAAAGTGGAAAAATGGCTTGAAAGGCTGGAGATCAGCAATTTAAAAGATGAAAGATTGGATAACCTTTCAGGGGGGCAATTACAGAGGGTATTCCTTGCAAGG
Source organism: Methanobacteriaceae archaeon 41_258 (assembly GCA_001507955.1). Classification (GTDB taxonomy): domain Archaea; phylum Methanobacteriota; class Methanobacteria; order Methanobacteriales; family DSM-23052; genus Methanothermobacter_A. The sequence goes on from LGEU01000019.1 coordinate 1,721, forward strand.
GCCCTTGTAAGGGAGGGAGAACTTCTATTATTAGATGAACCGACAAGTAGTGTAGACCCCCTATTCCAGGAAAAATTCTACGAAATATTAGATGAACTTAAAAGAGAAATGGCCATTGTAATGGTATCCCATGATATAGGGATGGTCGCAACCCATGTTGACAGGATCGCATGCCTAAACCAGAGATTATTCACCCACGGACCCCCAGGGGAAGCCCTAGAATCTATTGAGGATGTCTATAAGTGCCCAGTAGAATTGATAGCCCATGGGATACCCCACAGGGTTCTGAGAAAACATTAAAGTGACCATTATGATAGGCCTTGAATACCAGTTCATGCAAAACGCCTTCATAGCAGCAATACTCGTAAGCATAGCCTGTGGAGTGGTTGGCACCTATATCGTGATTAAAAGGATAGTATCCCTAAGTGGAGGTATATCCCATGCAGCATTTGGAGGAATTGGCCTCGGTTATTTCCTCGGAATCAACCCCGTGATCACAGCAATACCGTTCAGTATCATATCAGCTTTTCTCATGGGAGTCATCACAAGGAATGTTAAGATCAGTGAAGATACTGCTATTGGAATACTATGGTCAGTTGGAATGTCCCTCGGTGTAATATTTATAAGTTTGACCCCTGGTTATGCCAGCGACCTCTTCAGTTATCTTTTTGGTAACATACTAACGGTTACGAGAACAGATCTTTGGATGATGCTAGTATTAGACTTGATCATAATATCAAGTGTGCTTTTATTTAATAGAGAATTTACCGCCATATCCTTTGATGAAGAATTTTCACAGGTTATAGGGGTTCCTGTAAACTTATTCTATCTGTTGCTTTTAACACTTGTGGCTTTAAGTGTTGTGATCCTTATAAAAGTAGTTGGTATAATCTTGGTGATAGCACTTCTCACCATCCCTGCTGTAACCGCAAGGCAATTCACTTTCAAAATTCCAAGGATGATGATATTATCATCAATGATCGGGATAATATTCACGCTAACAGGTTTATGGGTTTCATACATCCTTGACGTATCCTCTGGGGCCACAATAGTAATGATACTAGCAATATTTTTTATCGCCACCTATATTGTAAAAAGAACATGAAACTCATTTTGTGTTTAAAGTTCGATTATCCCATCTCTTGTACCTACCATCACCCTATCAACACCCCTGGAAAATATGCCGTTTTCTAAGACCCCTGGGATATTGTTTATCTCATATTCTAGGTTTATTGGATCTTCAATAGGTCCGAAATCTGCGTCGATAATGAAATTTCCATTGTCAGTGATCAGCGGCCCATCCTTTGCATCAGAGATTCTGATCTTGACTTCAGCCCCCATAGAATTTAATTCCTCACATACGAGACGAGAAGATGCTGGTATAACCTCTACTGGCACTGGTTTGTCGAGTTTATCTGTGAGTTTAGAATCATCCACTATAACAATAAACTCACTTGCTGAGTAATCTATGATCTTTTCTTGTGTATGGGCCGCCCCACCACCCTTAAGAAGGTTAAAGTCCTTGTCAACCTCATCAGCCCCGTCAACAGCAACATCAACATCATGCTCCATTATACTAGTGATGGGGATCTCCCAATCCCTTGCAAGGAACAATGATTGATAAGAGGTGGGTACCGCGAGTATATCTAGTTCTTCTTTTCGTATGCGCATACCCACTTTTTCTATGAAGTATCGTGCTGTGGAACCGGTGCCAAGGCCAACTACTTGCCCGTCTTTTATCTGCTCGGCGGCTTTATATGCGACCATTTTCTTCAAATTCATCATAATCCCCACACACTTTTTTTATCTGGAGATGATCTCAAGGAGGACCTTGTTCAACTTGTAACCTTTTTTGCATTCATCAACCTTGCCAAGATTCTTCTTGATTTTACATTTATCTGAGGCTCTTATCCCCTCTGGGAAGCATAAACTTCTCATATTGCATTCTTCATCGCATTCAGGAGTTTCAAATAATACTACAGACCCCTCAAATGCCATTTTAGCATCTATTAATGCTTCTATGTCAGCTTTTTCAACCTCAACAACCTTTACTTTTCTGCCTTCATGTATTGGACAAGTATGTACAATATCCTTCACCTCTTTTATCTTGTAGATTCTCCCTGTCTCGAGGGGGTCGATACACACGGATTTATATCTACAATCTTCACAAGCCTTCGCCGGTCTTTGGTACATGAAGGTTAATCCTTTCTTCGCGAGTTTTTCCCCTATTAGTGTTATCAATTATATCACTTCCGTTTTTTTCGCGAGTTTCTCGGCAGCCTCCCTTGTAAGTCCCCTGTCCCCTAATATAGTATACCGTTCCCTGCGTATGGTATGGGCCTTTGTAAGGGCTTCTATTATATACTCTGGTTCTATGCCAAGCTCATAGGCTGTTGTAGGCGCGTGCATTTTTTTCAGGGCGTCTTTTATGAATTTCCAGTCCCCTCCGTGGAGGTGCATCATCATTATCGTGCCGACGCCGCATTGTTCGCCGTGGAGTGCTGGTTTAGGGGCTATTTTGTCGAGGGCGTGGCTGAATTTGTGTTCGGATCCGCTTGCGGGTCTGCTGGTACCTGCTATACTTATGGCTATACCACTGCTTATAAGGGATTTTACAACGAGGCGCGCGCTCCTTTCAAGCCCCTCCTTTATGGCATCAGCAGATTTAATAATCATCTTAGCCGTCATGAGCGAAAGCGCCGCTGCAGATTCACTATATCGCTCATTAAGAAGCCTATGGGCTAGTTTCCAGTCTAGTATGGCTGTATAATTAGATACTATATCAGCACAACCCGAGGCAAGGAGCCTAAATGGGGCTTTGATTATTATGTCTGTATCTGCTATAACACCAATGGGTGATGTTGCCTTCATGGAAACCGATCCCCTTTCACCGTCACGAATTGATGCCCTAGGAGATGCTATACCATCATGGGAGGCGGCAGTGGGTACACTTATAAAAGATAAACCTGCGAGGGTTGCTGCCATCTTGGCAACATCTATAACTTTACCACCACCCACACCCAATACTAGGGAAATATCATCAAGATTTTCCTTGACCATCATAACAGATTCCATTGAAGCCTCCTTAACCTTCATATACTCGGCTTCAAAATCCTCAGCTTCAAGACTACCTATAACATCCTTACCAGCTATCTTAAAGGTCTTATAACCCGTGACAACCATAACCTTACCTTTGAATCTGAGATCTTTACATATGATCCCCGTATTTTTTATCACACCCGGGCCAGTGTGTATTTCCCTTGGCAATTCTATCTTCCTCGGATTCATCTCCATCACAAACAACAACTTTAAATAAGGAATAAAATAATCTTTCACCATTAAAAATTTTATTTACTGATAAAAATATTTTTGGAGGAAAAAATTATAGGAGTTTCTAAAGCCCACATAAACCCTCATTGAATGGTGGATAAAAATGATAGATTTCAGTGAATGGTTCCATAATATCCTAGAGGAGGCAGAAATAATCGACTCAAGATATCCCATCAAGGGTATGAATGTATGGTTACCCTATGGTTTCCAGTTACGGAAACACACCCTAAAAATCCTCCGAAACATCCTAGACCGGGACCATCAAGAAACCCTATTCCCACTCTTAATACCTGAAGATCAACTTGAAAAGGAATCAATCCATGTAAAAGGTTTCGAAGATGAAGTCTACTGGATAACCCATGGAGGACTTACAAAGTTAAACAAGAAACTAGCCCTCAGACCCACTAGTGAAACAGCAATGTACCCAATGTTCTCGTTATGGATAAGATCCCACACAGATCTCCCATTGAAGATCTACCAGATAGTTAACACTTTCAGGTATGAGACAAAGCATACAAGGCCACTTATACGTGTAAGGGAGATCACAACATTCAAAGAAGCCCATACAGTACATGGGACAATGGAAGAAGCTGAAGAACAAGTCCAAGAGGCTATCAGACTTTACAAGGAGTTCTTTAACAGCCTAGCAATACCATATATTATAACGAAGAGGCCACCATGGGACAAATTCCCAGGATCCAACTATACAATAGCCTTTGACACGCTACTACCAGATGGCAAAACATTACAAATCGCAACTGTTCACAACCTTGGACAAACCTTCTCCAAAACTTTCAATATAAAATTTGAAACACCCACGGGTGAACACGAATACGCATACCAGACCTGTTACGGATTATCTGATAGGATCATAGCATCCATAATAGCCGTCCACGGAGACGATTCAGGCCTGCGCCTACCACCAAAGGTCGCACCATATCAGATAATCATAGTACCAATAATCTTCAAAGAAGAAGCAGAAGAGGTTATGAAAGCCTGTGAAGAAATCAGATACAGATTAGAGGATTCTGGCTTCCGAGTGAAACTAGATGATAGAGATATAAGGGCCGGGAGAAAATATTACGAATGGGAGATGAAAGGAGCGCCACTCCGCATAGAAATCGGGCCAAGAGACCTTAAAAAGAAGGTTGTGGTAGTTGCAAGACGGGACACCAAAGAAAAAATTGAAATAAAACTAGAAAACCTAGAAGAAAAAATAGATAAAATACTCCATGATATTACTAGAATGTTAAGAGAAGAAGCATGGAAAAAAATGCGAGAAAATATAAGAACAGCCCCCAACCTCAAGGAAGCGAAAAAAATAATAGAGGAAAAAAAGGGCATAATCTCATTCCCATGGTGCGGAAATGAAGAATGCGGGAAAAACATAGAAGAAAAGATAAAAGTAGACATCCTCGGGGTAAGCGAGGCTAAGAAGAAAAGTTCCTGTATAAATTGTGGGAAAGAAGCCGAATATAAAGCTTTCCTAGCTAAAACATACTAATGGAGAATATACCATGAACCTGAGGGCCCTGATCCTAATCAGCCTCATAATAATCTTCGCAGGGGGGCTAGGATTCCTCTGCTACCTCCACCAGGAGGGTATAACCCTCAAGGAAGCATATGAAAAAGGAAACGTTAACATAACCCAGATAACCCCTGCCGGGACAATCCCCCATCAAGTACTTGTCTCCACCAATAGCGAAGAGCCAGTAAAAGTGGAAAAGGGAACAATCTTAACCAACCCAGGATCAGAAGACCTTGTAATTGCAAGGGACGAAATAATACCCCCAAAGGGTAACAGTACAATACCAGCCTATTGTATCGAACCAGAACAAAGCGCCATTAAAGGAAGCCACCTAAACGTGTCAGATAAAGCCCCAACTATGATACAAGAGGTCATAGAATTATCAAACCCAGAAAATCCCTCAGAAGCATTTAACACACAATTAAAAATCTGGTTACTGGCGAGAGGATCCAACTTTGACATATACAGTGGAGAAGTCTATTACACAGTAAGGGCAAACAACATGTATTTCTACCAATTCAAGGAAAACCTTTCATTTACAAAGGCAGAGCTCATGGCAAAATTCAACCTCACCGAAGAACAACTAAATTCCATGAACATAAACAGCACAATACTCGCAGGTGGCAAAAACTGGCTGGACGAAATCATGGAATTCCTCGGACTAAAATAGAGGGGATCAAAGAACATGAAAATTTATGGAATCATCCCTGTTTCACCATTCGCACATGCAAAAACGAGACTTTCACCAACACTGTCACCATCAGAAAGAGAGAACCTCCTAAAAGTCATGCTAAAAGACGTTACAAAAAGTCTGAAAAAAAATTTAGATGAAGTAATCGTCATAAGCGCCGACGAAGAAGTTCTCCACTTCTCCAATGAACTAGGAGTCCAAACACTCAAAGAAAAGGGCCAAACAGACCTTAACGGGGCCCTGGAACAGGCAGTCAAATGGTGCGAATCTAAATGTGACAGGATCATAATAGTACCATCAGATGTGCCGCTAATCGGCAAAGCCAACCTAGAAAGATTAATCAAGGACGCGGAAGAATATGATGTGATAATAGCCCCCGCCAAGGGCGGCGGGACAAACGCACTCCTATTCCCCCCAGGGACTATAAGATTGCGCTTTGGGGACTGCAGCTTTTTCGAACATGTGAAAGAGGCTAAAAGATTAAACTTCTCCATCAAAATCCATGATTCATTCTACCTATCCCTTGATGTTAACACTGCCGAAGACCTCGGCGAGATAATACTCCATGGAAAAAACACCTACACCCAATCCTACCTAGAAGATCTCAAACTGAAAGTGAAACCCTCAAGGGGTGCTGAAAGACTCCGAATAGAAAAAGAACCCAAAAGGTAATTTCAGATGATCGCATTAACAATCGCCGGATTCGACCCATCCGCTGGCGCGGGCATTCTAAACGATGTTAAAACATTCTCAGCCCTCAAAGTTTATGGAGCAGCCGCCATAACGGCCTTAACAGCCCAAAATCCTATTAGAGTTGCCAGTATACACCCCCTACCCCCAAGGTTCATAGAAGAACAAATAGACCTAATCATGGAATACCTGCCCATAGAATATGCAAAAACAGGAATGCTATACTCAGAGGATATCATAAAAACAGTCACACGGAAAATACGAGAATACAAGCTTAAAACAGTCACAGACCCGGTTATGATAGCAGAGTCAGGTTCGCCGCTAGCAGTAAAAGGAACAATCAAAGCCCTTAAAAAATACCTACTCAAAGAATCCATACTAGTAACACCCAATCTACAAGAAGCCGAAGCACTATCCAATACAAGAATAAAAACAATCAAAGACGCTGAAAAAGCCGCTAAGAAAATAGGCAGAAAATGCAATGTAATAATCACAGGAGGCCACCTAAAGGGTAAGAACATATTTTTTGATGGTAAAATCGAAATCTTCGAAGAAAAGTTAATAAAAAGCAAAAACACCCATGGAAGTGGGTGTTCATTTTCAGCAGCTATAGTCGCCTACCTAACAAGGGGTTTCAGCCTAGAAGAAAGTATAAAAATGGCCACAAGGTTCGTAAAGGAAGCCATACGCCATGGCAAGTGGGGGACACCCAACCAATTCTGGAAACTATAAAAGTTCATCCCTCAGATCAATAGTATCCTCAAGATCCGGGCCAGTAGATATTATAGTCACCGGAACCCCTGTAGCATCCTCTATCTCCTCAATGAACCTCTTAGCCTCGCCTGAAAGCTTGGAATACTCACGAACCCTTTCACACCTTGGATATAAACGATCAACACAAGTAACCGCTATTTGTGTTGTCCCATTTATCATGCATGATTCCCTTGCCATGTCCATGTCAAAGAGACCTATCCTCCGCCTCCTACCCGTGACTGTCCCATACTCTTCCAATCCCATCTTCTCGGCTTCTTCTTGGCTTATCTCCGTGGGGAACGGCCCCTTACCTACTCTTGTAGCATATGCTTTGAATACTGTTATAACCTCATCTACGCGTGTTGGTCCAACACCCACATCAGCTGCAGCCGTGCTTGCAGTGGTATCTTTACTAGTGACATAAGGGTAGGTCCCGTAGTAGAGTGAGAGGCCAAAACCTTGTGAACCTTCAATGAAAACATCACCCCCCTCGTCAAGGGTCTTGTTTATTTCAAGGGGGACATCAGTCAAATATTCTTCTAGTTCGGGTATTTCCCTTGCAAGTTTGGCAGTTCTCATGACCCGCTCTGCATTCGCAGGACCGCACCCCGTACCTGTACTCCCAATCTTCTTTGACAAGTAATCAGATGCTCTGTCCTGGATTTTATGTTTTTCTTCGATGATAGCACATCTATAATCTATGAAAGTTCTTCCCTGGACATTATATTTGTTCAGATTTTCCATTTCGTGGAGGAAGACTTCAGGGTCTATTAGTACACCGGCTCCTATTAGTAGCTTAGCATCCATGTGAATAAAACCAGACGGTGTGAGTCTTAAGGCATACTTTTCGCCTTTGAACTCTACGGAGTGCCCAGCGTTAGGTCCTACACCAGCCCTAGCAATTATGGATGGTTTATCATGGTAACAGAGGTAAGTGATGCATTTTCCCTTACCTTCATCGCCCCATCCGCCACCTACTAGTACAGTACATGTCATATTTATGCTCTCCAAATAGTTTTTATTCTGCCTCTCATATATTAGGAGGATGATTAATAAAAAATTTTTCTATCTAGAAGAAATAAGACAATCTTGGAAGAACTCAAAAAAAAGGGAAAAATAGAATGTTGATCAGACGTTTAGAGTGGTCTTGTATATGGCCGAACTTTCATCTCCACTTGAGAATGGATCCTCGAATATCATTAGATCAACTTTTGCTGGCGTACCTGCATCTATGTAGGAATAAGTGCTGAATTTAACAGATTGACCTGACTTAACATTATTAATGTTCCATGCTAGTGGGTCTTCTTGTATGACACTGCCTTCTGCATCATACCATCTAAGCACAATTTCGAGGTAGTCAAAATCCCTTGACGGTGTTATTTGACCTTTTATGGAATAATAACCATAACCTTCCGGGATTACTTCAAGGTTTTCTACTTTTAGGTCAGAATTCTCTGCGTTTAGGTCGGTGTCTGACGTGCTGGTACATCCGCACACAGCCACTGCAAGCATTACTAATAGTAGGGGTGCGATTGCCCTCATATTCTCTCACCTCCTTATAATTGCTAAAATACCGCTTATACCTAAAAATATTGTTCCAGGGATTGCGAATGCTGATATGCTTATCAGGAGCCATATAGCACTCACAATCAATATTATACCACCATTTCTTGGGTTTTCACGCACATAGACGGCGCCTATTATACCAAGGATAGATGCCATCACCGCACTTATACCAAGATAAAATATCTTTGATGCAAACACTGAAAAAAAGATTGCAAAAAGGCCGCCAAGGAGTCCGAATATGCTCCCAATTATCCCAAGCACCATTTCAAGTATCCTAGAATTCCGCATTTCCTCAACCAATTCAACCACCCTCCACAATATCCATTATTTTGTACACATAAAATATTAAAACATCTAATATATAAATATAACTGTTATCAGATAATAAAATAATATAAAAAAAGCGTACCCATACTAAAAATTAACATAAGTAGGAATAAAATAAACTATAACACTTAACGGATAATGCAGAAAGCAAAAAAATTTAATCGCTGAAAAACTGAAAATAGTAAAAATATTACGTACATCCCCAAAACAACAAAAGAATATTCAAGGAGGATAATATGGATATACTAACCCACATATTCATACCCTTGACAATAATATACTTCTTCAGAAAAGAACTCAACCCCTATTATACATTCACCTTAGCCCTCTTCAGCCTACTCCCAGACCTCGACAAGGTAATAGGATTGCCCGGCATCCTACATTCCATCATCACACTAACAATCATTATATCACCCCTACTCATAATCGAAAAAATCACCAGAAAATCCTGGACTTATACAAGTATAATAGCCTTCTTTATATTCTCACACCTCCTACTCGACCTCCTAGACACCTCCCCAATATTCCCACTCTACCCACTCATTGACACAGGCCTAATAATAGAATTCCCCATGAAGGTATCATTCAACAACCCCGGTTTTCTATTCATAGGCCCGCCCATAAAGATAACCTACACTAGACTCGAAACAGGTTTTAACACATACACAGGGGTCATATCAGGTTTTGGGATAGCTTCAATGCTCCTTTTCATCACACTAACCATGATAATTAAAAAAAGAGAAAAAGAACAAGCATAATAGGGATCAACCTCACACACCGAGGATGTGAATCCCCCCCACATTCGAAAATTGTATAATAGACCGCCCCCAATACCTTATAATATGATATTCATTGTTGGAGGTGCAGGTTACATCGGATCCCATGTTAACAAATTCCTATCAAATAAAGGATATAAAACACTAATATTCGACAATCTGAGTAAAGGACATGAAGAATTTGTTAAATGGGGGGAATTCATAAAAGGAGACCTTAAAGACAGAAGATTACTTGACAGGATCTTCAGAGAATATGATATAAGTGCGGTGATGCACTTCGCAGCCCTCACAGATGTAAGAGAATCCATCCAAGACCCAAGATCCTATTACAAAAACAACGTCAAGAACACATTGAATCTCATAGAAGCCATGCAAAAAAGTAACGTTAAAAATTTCATTTTCTCATCTACCTGTGCAGTCTATGGAAACCCCATAAAAGTTCCAATAACCGAAGATCACCCATGCAATCCCATAAGCCCCTATGGCCGCTCCAAGCTCATGATAGAAAACATCCTAGAAGATTATAGTAACGCATATGATTTCAACTACGTTTCACTGAGATACTTTAACGCCGCTGGTGCAGACCCCCAAACCGAAATAGGGGAATGGCACAAACCAGAAACCCACTTAATACCAATAATATTAGATGTTGCAATAGGTAAAAGGGAAAATGTTCAAATCTTTGGCACAGATTATCCAACACCAGACGGTACCTGTATAAGAGACTACATACATGTGATGGACCTCGCAGACGCACATTACAGAGCCCTTAAATTTCTAGAAGAGGATAAAAGCGGAATATTCAACCTAGGCAATGGTGATGGATTCTCAGTCAAAGAAATTATAGAAACATGTAGAGAAGTTACAGGAAAAAAAATACCTGCAATTGAATCGCAGAGAAGACCGGGAGACCCGCCCCGCCTCATCGGAAGCTCAAAAAAAGCCCGCGAAATCCTCGGGTGGAAACCAAAATTTACCAGTATAAAAAGTATAATTGAAACGGCATGGGAATGGCACCAAAAACTTAACAATGAGATTATCTAGCCTTCAATGTTAACAGAAGCCCCACTATTAGAAGCAGGATAAAGGATATAAATGACACAACCATAAGAGCCTGGAAAGACCCCCTACCAGCTGCAATAGATCCCCCACCAAGATATATATTAACGAAAAGAACTATCAAGGCCATGCCAATAAGCTGACCAAGCACCCTAAATGTCACCAGTGTTGCAGATGCCACACCCAAAAATCTTCTCTCCACAGCCTCCATAACAAGCTTACTATTCGGGATGGAAAAAAATGCAAAACCCAAACCCATGAAAACCAATCCAAGGGCGATCAAATACAAAGAACCTAAAAATGAAAATATAACCATGGCCCAGATTATGATAACTATACCTGTTGCAGCCACACCCTTCGGACTCTTCTTATCCGAAAGTTTCCCGGCTACAGGAGACACCAATGCTATGAGGATAGGTTGGATTGCAAGTATCATACCCGTCTTCCAAGGATTTAACCCATGAAAATATTGAAGATATAAACTCAAAAGAAAAATCACAGGATACCCAGCAAAATAACTTATAAAAGTTGTGAATCCATTCCATATGAAACTTCTATTCTCAAACAATCTAACATCAAACAAGGGACTATCATATCCAACCTCATACCTATAGAAAAAATAGGATAAAACAACCCCCAAGATGAAAAATAACAAACCATAAAAAGATCTGACCAATGAAAACCCTACAATGATTAGAATCAGCGAAGAGGCCATTAAAAATGCGCCCAGGAAATCGAACCTTTCACCTTCAGCTTCCCTCCATTCAAATTCTATCTTCCCAATGGCATAAGCACATAAAGCACTTAATGGCACATTAAAATAAAAGATACTCCTCCAACCAAAATACCGCGTCAAAAAACCTCCAAGGGCGGGGCCAAAAAACAATCCAAAATAGGTTCCAGTAGCAGACCATCCAAGGGCATAACCTCTCTCAACCGGTGGAAAAACAGAAAATATAATAGCTGAAATATTACTGAATATCATAGCACCCCCAATACCTTGAATAACCTTAAATAATAACAGCATCTCCGCAGAAATGGAAAAACCGGCAAATATAGAAGAAACTGTGAACAAGATAATGCCAAACTGAAATATCCTCCTCCTCCCATAAATATCAGCAAGACGACCCATAGGGATAAGTAGGCTGCCAACAGCAAGCAAATAAACAGTAGGCACCCAAGCCAATACAAAAGGATCCATAGCAAACTCTAAACCTATACTTGGAAGAGCCACATTTATGGATGAAGCTACAAAAGGCGTTAAAAAAGATGCTAAAATTGCCATGAGGAAAGCATATGACCGCGGATCCTCAATAATCTTCATGGATAAAAAATCTATAAAAGCTATTATATGAAACTTTGATGCAAAGGTGATAAGTAATGAAATTCTCGGGGAACATCACCATGAAGAGGAGCTTAAATTAAAAAAAATAATAAACTTGAACGGCACCATACAATGTCCTGAAGAGCCCGCACTACAATAACCACAATAGGTCTGGTGTGAAAATAATCTTATAAGTACCCTAAACTTGAAAAAACGGCCTCTATCCGAAAGTCAAAGAGAGATTCCCATGGGGAGGTGAACTTTCCAATGGGAATGGCGAATATCAAATGGGAGGGAGAAAACCCTTGAAAGAAAATTTTGAAAAACTTCAAGCAGAACTTCTAAAATCTGCCCATAGGGGAGATCTAAAAAGAACAGCTGAAATACTCTTAAAATTAGGGAGAGTTTACCAGGAAGTTAACATGAAAGACCATGCCCTTGAAAGTTATAAAAACGCCAAGAAACTTTATAATAAATGCAAAAATCCTAGAGGGGAAGCGCTTTCAATCCTTAATATTGGTATAATCCATGAAAAAAAAGGAAACCATAAAAACGCCCAGAAAATGTATAAAGAAGCCGCTGAGAAATTCAAAAGACTCAATGACACTAAAAATCAAGCCAAAGCCATATACCATCATGCCAGACTATTAGAAGAAGAAGGCAAATTTGAAGATGCCCTCAAATTATACAAGAAGTACCATAAACTCTGCACTCTAATAGATGATACTAATCTTGTACTGTCATCCTATGCCAAAATAAAAAGTATAGAAGGATATTTATCTGAACAGCCTATAAATAGGGATTTGCTATCACTTATAGGCTATCCCATCGTTATACTTCTCGCCGAAATCTTAACAGTATACATAAATGTTTTAGCTGGCCTTGGGGCCCATGTCCTCATATTATTTGCTTTGTTGATTCATTCTTCCCTAGTCTCCAATGAAAAGTTGAAAAGACTTTTAAATTCTATGATAATACTGCCCTTGATCAGGATTGTAAGTTTTTCAATACCTGTAGTGACTCCCCAGATCTATCAGTTATTAATAATATCATTGCCACTTTTTGCCTTAGCATATGTATTAATGAAAACCCAGAAATCGAAAGTGGAAGAAGTTGGTTTAATCTTGAAGAAACCCAATTTACAGTTTTTAATAGCTTTAACCGGGTTCCCTATAGGTTATATTGAGTTTATGATCTTGCATCCGAAGCCATTCATACCAATGTCAACTTTTCCATATCTGCTTGTAGGCTTTTTTATATTAATATGCGCGGGGCTTGCAGAAGAGCTACTTTTCAGGGGAATATTACAAAGAAATTCGGAAAAGCTTCTAGGAGTTTCACCCGGTTTGTTATATGCTTCAGTACTCTTCACTATCTGTCATGTTGGATGGGGATCCCTCTATGAGCTCATATTTGTATTCCTCGTTGCCATATTCTATGGTTATATGTATCAGAAAACAGAGAGTATTGTTGGTATAACATTCTCACATGGATTATGCAATTTCATGGTTTTCCTTTTCATACCCTTTCATTTAGCAGCTCTTTGAGATGGTCTATGATGTCCTCTTTTATGCCCTCATCTTCTAATGCGAATTCTATGGATGTTTTAAGCCAGTCAATCTTGTTACCAATATCATAGGTTTTACCATTGAACACATAACCATAGATTCTATCAAGAAATCTCATAGCATCTGTTAATTGAATTTCACCACCCACACCTGGGCTAGTGTTCTCTATGTGATCAAATATTTCATTTTCAAGCACATAGCGTCCTATTATGGCAAAATTAGAAGGAGCTTCTTCAGGTGAAGGTTTTTCGACAAGATCCTCCACTATATAAAGGTCTTCTGTCAGAGTTTTTGGTTTGATCACACCATACATTTCAACCTTTTCCTTAGGGACCTTTTCCACTGCAATAACTGACGAACCATACTCCTCATATGTGTCCATAAGCTGTCTAGTACATGGTATATCTGAGATTGTTATAGTATCCCCTAGGAGCACCGCGAATACTTCTTCGCCATCAACATGCTTCTTAGCACAATATATAGCATCTCCAAGGCCTCTTTGCTCCTTTTGTCTTACATAGTAAATATCTGCTAGTTCGGAGATTTTTTCAACACTCTCTAAAAGTTCGTGTTTTCCGTTCTTTTCAAGGAAATATTCAAGTTCAAAGGATTTGTCAAAATGATCTTCAATTGATCGTTTACCCTTTCCTGTTACAATAAGTATATCATCTATACCTGAGGCAACCGCCTCTTCAACAACATATTGTATTGTTGGCTTGTCATATACTGGTAACATTTCCTTTGGTTGAGCTTTAGTAACTGGTAGAAACCGCGTGCCCAGACCCGCTGCTGGTATAACCGCTTTCATATAAACCCCCACTATTTCAGTATTGTGATGATCTTATAGATTAATATTCCTGCGAATACTATTAACAATGGTATTATCACAATATCGGATTCTGATATAAAAGCTTTTATCTTCTTGCTTTTGTTTTCATCCGCCTCTAAAACTTCCCTTAATCCAAGGAATATTACTAATGTAATAACTGCTATTATACCATATATCATGGTCTGACTTGTAGTAGGAGTAATGTTACTGGTCGTCACGGATATTATGGATATCATAATGTTTGTTTTTATCAGCTATCATTAATAACTTTTTTTCTTCAATTTTTTCATGAAATCATCCTTATCAATTTTTCTAATCTTCAAAGTTTTATATGGACTTTTAATACCACGTACGATTTCAACTTCTCTCCCGGTAATAATAGAAAATTCTTTTATAAGTTCTTTGTTAGCCTTTCCCTTTGATGGGGGAGATCTCACTTTAACTTCTAATCTTTTTCTCCATGGATTATAATCGCCTATTTCAAACTTTTGCGACCTTACAGAAACTTCTATATCAACTAAAATGTTGTTACCCTCCTCTTTTAT
>LGEU01000020.1 GCA_001507955.1 Methanobacteriaceae archaeon 41_258
GAATAGACTGCAGAGGATACTGCAAATACTGCTATTTTAAAGGTGTTAAAGATTTCCCACCACTAGGTTGTAGGAATTGCCCGCCAAACCGGATAGGATGTGAAACATGTACAATTGAAGTTGCCGAACGCAAAAGCGAATTCCTACCACCATTCTTCGTCCTAAGCAATGTACAGACAACTCTCATGATGACACAACCCCAAGACAAGAACCTAAAAATTAATATAAGTGGTGGCGGGGACGTGAGCTGCTATCCACACCTCGAAGAACTGACAAGTGGCCTTAAAAGCCTTGGAATACCAATACACCTAGGTTATACGAGTGGAAAAGGCATAGACGATCCAAAAATCGCCACAAAACTAATCAACAACGGGGTGGAAGAAGTCACATTCACCGTCTTTTCATGTAATCCACAACTTAGAAGGGAATGGATGCGCGACAAAAAACCAGGAGCATCCCTAGAAGCCCTAAAGATATTCTGCGAAACAACAGAAGTCCACGCAGCAGCAGTCATAATACCCGGTGTAAATGATGGAAATGAACTGCTAGAAACATGCACCAAACTAGAAGAATGGGGAGCAAAAGCCCTTATAATGATGAGATTCGCCAACTACGAAAACCAGGGAATCATACTAGGCAACGACCCAATACTCAAAGGAACAGAACCACATCCAGTAGAAGAATTTGAAAAACTCGTAAGAAAAATCGACAAAGAATTCAACCTAAGAGTAACCGGCACACCAGTCTGTGACCCCAAGAACAATACACCATTCGCCCTCGCAGACGACAACAGCAAAAAATACTTGGAGATACTCCCAGAGATAAAAGCAGAAGCCACAATACTCACAGGGAAGATAGCCGCCCCATACATCGAGAAAATAATAAAAAACCTTGGAGCCCAAGACCTCGTCAACGTTTACGCGACAGAAAAAGACATAGCCTGCCTAATAACAAGAAAAGACTTGGAAAAAGTAGACCTCTCACAACTCAAAGAGACAGTAATAATACCAGGAAGAGCATTCGTACATGACAAAGAAGCCGAAAAGATCCTAACAAGAGACGGGACAGACAGGATAATAGCAAGAGGCCCCGACAAATTAACAGTAGACGGTGAAATGAGCGGCACCCTCAACAAATATGATGTTATCGAAAAAGAAATGGAGGGATTCTACGAGCTCATACAAGCCATAAACTTCTTCGGGGTCCGCAGATGAAAATAGCCGTAATAACACCCGAATTCTACAATTACGGTTCAATGATAGTCGCAGGGATCCTAAAAGACCTAGGATACAATGTAACACTAAAAAAAGGCTTCAATAACCTCCAAGCAGATATTGTCTTTATAAGTTTACATTCAACAATCCACCTCATCAAATACAAAAAGGAAATCAACCAAATAAAAGCCTTCAAAATCCTTGGAGGCCCAGTAACCACAGACCCACAACTAATATTCAAATACCTCGACGTAGACCTTATAGTGAAAGGCGAAGCAGAAGACAAAATAGACAGGATAATGGAATACGTCCACGGAAAAAGGAAAAAAACATCCATTCCAGGAGTAGCATTCAAAGAAGACGATGAAATAGTAGTCACATCTTCTAGTCGAGGGGATTCTATTGAACACCCGTTACCCCTGATACCTCCTGACATATCAAAGGAGAATATAAGAGGGGCTAATGTTTATATTGAAACACACCGAGGATGTGTTGGGAACTGCACATTTTGTCAAGTCCCCTGCTTCTTCGGCAGAAAAATCAGAAACAGAAGCATAGAAAACATAATCAAAGAAGTTAAAGCGTTCAAAGGAAAGGGTGCGAAGAGAATAGCCATAAGCGGCGGCACAGGAACCCTCTATGGCAGCAGGAAATTTAAAAACATAAATGAAGAGGCTTTTATAGAACTCCTAAAAAAAGTTAGCGAAATCACAGGACCCATGCACCTAACAATCCCTGATATAAGAGTAGACCTTGTAACCGATAACATACTAGAAGCCATAGCACGCTACACCAACGGCTGGATATACTATGGAATTGAATCAGGAAGCCCCAGGATCCTGAAAAAAATGAAAAAAGGTATAAGCGTTGATGACATATTCGAGGCCGTTGAAATGGCAAGAAACCATGGAGTGAAAGTTGCAGGATCCTTTATAGTAGGATATCCCGGAGAAGAAGATGAGGACTTCCAGGTTACCCTTGAACTTGCAGATGAACTCATGCTCGACGATTACTTTGTAAGCATAGCCGAACCCATACCAGGAACTGTCCTCGCAGAGGAAGTGAAAAAACTTCCACTCCACGAAAATCCACTTTACATGGATTCCAATGATAAGAGGTTTGAAAGTCTAGCGGCAGAAAGAGCCTTCAAGTTCCTCCTAGATTCTTATGTATTTAGGAGTATTCCAGTTCCAATGACAGATAAACTATTTAAGTCTATTGTTGAAGAGGTTAAATCCCAAGAGGATCATATCAGGACTGTAACGGCTATGATTAAAGGTCTTATCTGAATTTTCTATAAGCATTTAATATAATATCTTCTAGTGAGCTCCCTTTTGGTTTTGCTGTGCCAAGTATGTGCTGAGAGAGGACATATGATGGACCCTCTGACAGATGATCGACTATAAGTACATCGATTCCTTCATCTTTTAGTAGTTCCGCGGCTTTTATACCCCTCTTCTTTTCCAATTCCCTCGCAGGATTTTCTATTATCTTAGAATCTTGGATCCTATCATCTTTTACTGATGCTATTATGAAATAGTCTGCTTTTCCAAAATGTGGGCTGATAGTCGAATCTAAGCCTTTATTATCTTTTAATGGTGCTGCGATTAACATATAATCTTTGGGTGGGGTCTCTGGTTGTATTATGATATGATCCATTGATGGGATCTTCTCTTTGACTTTATTGTTTATCTCTGAAATTATATTCTCTATTTCTTTAAGGGATGTTCCTCTCTCGAGTTCGAGATGAAGTTCCGCGAACAAATAAGGCCCCGATCTTCTAACCCTAACATCATGGATTCCTTCCACACCCTTGACCCCGAGTACCGTTTTTTCCAGGGTTTGAAGTGATTTCTGGTCAATACAAGCGTCAAGTAAAACGAGTATGTCATACCTGGCGAACTTTAACCCTAAATAGATGATTAAAATCGCTATCAGGATCCCTGCGAAACCTTGAAATCCTCTCAAGCCAAGGTATTCGAAGAGTATGCCAAAGAATACTATCATAGATGATACCACATCTAGGAGACTGTGCCTTCCATCATTTACGAGCGCCTGTGATTTTATCTTCCTTCCTATCTTCTCCTTGTAAACAGCGAAAAAATAGGATATAAAAACCGATATTAAAGTTATAAGTAAAGCTAGAGATGGTAACATAATCTTTGATGGGTGTAGTATGTATGAGAATGATTCCATGCCAATTTCAAAGCCAGTTATTATGATTATTACTGAGATGATCAGTGATGCGAAAGTTTCAATCCTATAATAACCATAGGGAAATAATTCGTCAGGTTTTTTCTGCGAAAGTTTCAATCCTATGTAAACAGTTACAGAGGCGAATATATCTACAAGTGAATGGATAGCATCGGCTATTAATGCTAGACTGCCTGATAAGAGTCCGACAATACCCTTCATTAATGTTAGGGCTATGTTTGCATAAGTAGAATATCTGGCAACTTTCTCACCCTCTTTAAGTGATTTCATATGACCCCCCCAAAGATTATTAAGTATAATTTCAAATGTTTTTTCTAATCTAGGATCATATAAGACTGCAGGTGTTAAATTAGCCAATGCCTCTATAAAAGTGATGGTATATGGTATTTTACCGAGTACTGGAATGTCCGATTCTTGAGCGAAGCTTTCAATCTTTTTACTAACATCCTTGTTAATGTCCCATTTATTGATTATTATACTATGTGGGATTTTAAAGTGTCTGACAAGTTGAAGTGTCCTTCTAAAATCGTTTAATGCTACCATATTAGCTTCTGCTATTATGATAACATGGTCTGTTGCCTTGATTGATGATATTACTGGACATCCTATGCCAGCGGCAGAATCTAAAAGTATAAGTTCAGCATCTTCCACCCTACCAACTTCCGAGGCTTTTCTCCTCACAGCATCAACGATTTTGCCTGATCCAGTTTCTCCAAGCTTTAATTGGCCAGTCACGATACTAAAACCATGATCTGATTCTGATAGACATACTTTACCCGTATCTGTTGGGTGGATTTCTATAGCATTAGAAGGACATGTGTATGCACATGCCCCACACCCTTCACAGAGAAATCTTTTAATATCTGGTTTTGAAATTTCATCATCCCAGCTGATAGCATTGAATCTACAAGTATTTAAACATTTTTTACAGGATCTGCAACGGCTGGATAAAACAAAGGCCTTTTCTGAGGCGCTTATCCTTTCACAATAAATTTTATTAGGGTTGCCGAGAAGAAGTGCGAGGTTCGGCGCATCCACGTCACAATCGCATGCAACGATACTCCTATTGGCAAGTAAAATAGCGATTGAAGCGACTATACTGGTCTTTCCCGCGCCACCTTTCCCTGAGAGAACACATATCTCCTTCACTATTAACACCCTGCTGATTCAACCACGTTTATGATGTTATTTATGCCTGGGACTTTAAAAGGCTCCCCCTTTGAATAAGCGCGGAGAACAGTTTCAGAATAGGGTATTTCAGCCACGATTGGTATCTCTGATTTCTCAGATATTTGATATATGGTAGTATTATCACCTATCCCTGAACGGTTAAGAATTATATGCGAATCTATGCCAAGCTTTTTCAATAATTTGATGATTAGTCTGAGGTCATGAGCCCCTAAGGGTGTTGGCTCTGTAACAGCAAATGCGATGTGAGTATCAAGTAGAGCGTGGATTACATTACAATGCACACCAGCTGCTGTGTCAATAATAATAAAGTCTGGTTTATGAGAACTTATTGCCGCATCAATTGCAGCGTCAACCACACCCGCGATAGATGCAATATTCGTCTTTATTTCACCTGAAATGATGGTGAAGTTTCCTCGAAGCTCTTCAGGATACCTTCTGTTTAATGAGCCCTTGTACAATGAACCTATAACCTTTTTATCAGCCTTTATGGATTTATTTGGACATGCTAAGATGCAGGTGCCGCATCCGTTACATCTATCCTCGATAAAAATAGGATAATGATCATGGATATGGACTATTGCATGTTCTCTGCACGCTCTAGAACATTCACCACACATAAGACATTTGGAATGGTCAAATGAGGGGACGGTAATCGTAACATCCCCTATTTTCTCCCGTTTTACTGATAGGATTATGTGATCATCTGGGCATTCAACATCCGCGTCTACAAGTAATATTTTGAATTTTTTTGCAAGGGAAAGTGCAAGTGAACATGCTATGGTTGATTTTCCGGTACCCCCTTTTCCGCCGGTTATGCCTACCATTAATGGCCTTATACTTATCACCTTTATTGGATCCTGCGACCTCTTCTCCCGCGTGCAGTGGCTGGGGATGTTATTTCTTGGAGTTTCCCTTGACTGAAAAGTTTCAGGTTTTCCTCGACAGATCCTTGAATTGACTTGTAAACTTTTATGTTCAGATTATTCAAAAGTTCAAAGGCGTTTGGACCTATAGCATTGGATATTATAACATCTACTCTTTCATTTGCGATTAGTTGAGCGGCTTTTATACCAGCTCCGCCGGATTCGCAACGCTCTTAAAGGATTCTATTTCCCCATCTTTTAATTCAGCTATGATAAAGGATCTTGCGCGGCCAAAAACACGACTGGCTTCTGATTTAATATCATCTCCAGAGGATGGTACAGCTATTCTCATCCTATAAACCTCCATTTTTTTATTATATTTTTGAATATCTCTGATTCTGGTGTAGGTGGAGTTTCGGCGGATTTTCCCATGTTTAAATTGAAGGGGATTCTGGCCAAAAGTGGGAGGTTAAATTCTTTGGTTAACTGTTTTCCACCATTTTCGCCGAAAATGAAGAGCTTTTCTCCGCACTTGGGGCACTGGACATATGACATGTTCTCGATTATCCCTAGGATAGGAATTTTCAATTTTTTAACCATGTTAATACACTTTTTCACGTCATGGAGCGAAATAATGTGGGGTGTTGTGACGATAATAGCCCCGTCAATATTGGGTATTGACTGTAGAATTGTGAGGGGTTCGTCACCTGTCCCTGGGGGGTTGTCAACGAGTAAAATGTCAATATTATCCCAGTCAACCTCTGCGAGTAACTGTCTTATTGCGCCTGTCTTTTTCGGCCCTCTCCATATTATGGGACTATCCTTTGATGGTAGGAAGAATTCTATTGACACGACGCTAATACCTGCTTTGGTGATGGGCTTTATCTTCTTGTCCTCTGTTAATGTGATATCTGCCTTTTCAATATCCATTATCCTTGGAACGTTAGGACCATGTAGATCCGCGTCTAGTATGCATACGTTGTAATCTTCTTGGTTGAATGCTTCGGCAAGCTTGATTGTGACCGTGGTTTTACCTACTCCGCCTTTTCCACTCATCACCACGATCTTATGTTCTATATTGGACATTGCTTTCGCTATTTCTATGTCTTGTTTCATGATAGCCAGTTTTTGAGCTTGCTCCTGATCCAATTGAAAAACACTCTCCTTTTACAAATTTTAATTATAAACTTTTCTCCTTGAATGATTGGAGCACTCCTTTTAGATCACCAGCAGCCCCTGTTAAAACGTATACGCGTCCTCTAAGTAAATCCATGGCCCTTGGTCCTATATTTGAACATATAAGGATGTCAGCGCCTGAATCTAGGAGTATTTCCGCCATTGTCTGCTGGCCTCCACCATGTTTCCCGGATACTCTAATTATTTCAAGTTTTGATGTTTCAGTGTCATAAAAGGCGAGGAATGGACTTTTTCCGAAATGTTCTGAGACTTTAGAGTCCATCCCATTATCTTCTAATATGGGGATACATATTTTCATTTTTTTTAGTTCCTCCTTTAGTCGGTGGCGCACATTACTCCGCCACATTTTGGACATTTTTCGCTTCTGCATGGCACTCCAGGTGTTTTGGGTATTTCGTATCCGCATTCGATGCATTTGCAGGCGCGTGGTGGGCCGGCTCTCATACCTTTTCCTATTCCTCTTTGCATGCCAGGTCTTCCAGGCATTATATCTTCTCCTATTATGGTTATGTTTTCTGATCCGCAGTCTGGACATTTTTTGTATTCTTTTTTGGGTGATATCCATTCAAATTGGCAGTCTAGGCATTTGTATCTTTTTTTGTCTGTGATATAATCGCCCCCTTTTAAGATTATTGCTTTGCCTTCGACCAAGGCTTTCGCGATCTTTGAGCGTGCTGATGTTATTATACGATGAAATGTGGGTTGTGATATTCCCATTATCTCTGCAGCTTTTTTTTGCTTTATATTGTGGTAATCTTTGAGTCTTATGGCTTCAAATTCATCTAATGTCACTTCTATTAGTTTATCCGATCCTATGTCCGGCTTGAAACATGTGATTGGTGGTTTTGTTAGGATTCTTCTGTGTCTTCTCGGCCTCGGCATATTTTGAATATATATTCAAAACTAGTATTTAAACATTATGGTTTCAATCTAAAGACCACAATCTCATTAGATGATCCAAGACGCATCGGAGGCCCCCAAGTACCCGTACCCGCCGATACATAAAGGTAACTGCCTGAATTTTCATAAAGGCCTGAAAAGTATGGGAACATCCACCTAACAATAAAATTGAACGGATAAAACTGTCCACCATGCGTGTGACCAGACAATTGAATGTCAACACCCCACTTTTGTGCGGTATCCCACTCAGTAGGGAGATGATGAAGTAGAATAGTTGGAAGATCCCCCCTAAACTCAACCTGCTCCAATAAAACTCCTAGGATCCCACGTTGCATATAATATCCCACACCTACAAGTTGCAAACCCCTAAACTCTACACACCTATTATCTAGTATTGTCACGCCCACAGATTCTAATAGATGATAGACCTTTTTTCTATCAGCATATACATCATGGTTTCCTGAAACAAAAAATATAGGTGCATTTATCTTTTCAAGAGGTTTTAATACAAAATTGTCGATAGGTGAGCTCCCATCAGCAAAATCTCCGGTTATAAGAACCGCATCCGCTTCTAGTTTGTTCACCTTATCTTTTATCATTTCTAGGAAACCTTCACCCCTTATAGACCCAATATGAAGATCCGAAAGTTGTACCAGTGTAACCTCACACGGAACCTCTAAAGGTATGTCCACGTACTTTATTTTAATTCTTGCACTGTTAAAAATCGAAAAAAGGCCTATAAAAAGAGCTACTAGATAAGCCGCCCCCTCCATATTTGGGAGGATATATACAAAGATCTTAAAAAAGTCAACAATCAAGGTTGTCCAAAACATTAATAGGATGATCCCAAGCCATGTCATGGAAAAAACATACAACATCCTGCTAAAAAAAGATGGGAATTTCTGTTCACCTATTATAGCTATAGGTAAAGCCGCGGAAACAAAAAGTGTTAACCATATATTCTCAGCGCCTATAGACGCTAAAACATAAAAATTCAACAAAGTATAAACTAAGGTTAATATTAGTATAAAGAATAGGATTCCTATGATCCTTTTCACTTATATCACTAGAGTAGTGAGGTTTCTGGTAGAAGTTTCACGAGAATATAATCATACATCACCGAAGGTTTTATCTCTGCAATATCCTTCAGTTTATAATCATATACTTTAACATTTTCTATATCTTTATGGTAGCGTTCATAGTTTAATTTAACGCGGACACCATCAAGTTGACTTGTAACTGGTGTCGGGGAATAAACACTTTTTATGGCATGCACCTGATGTTCGATCTCGCTTTTAACAACTATCGGGGGGACAAGTGGTGGATCCTCAGCCATCTCCCTCCTTCTGTTATCCAGGATTTCTTCAACAACCCTAACCAGCTTCTTCAAGGCCCTTATGTTCTCGCCTCTTTTAAGGCGTCGTGGTATCCTGCCAAAACCGCTAATGTATGCTGTTGCACCTGGAAGCTCCTCCACTTTGAGCTTGGGGGCGCCTGTAACAACCACCGGCACATTTATACCCTCAAAAAGGTGCGTTTTCTCTTTTATACAATGCTTGAAACTTCCAAGGGCGAAAACCGCGAGGTCGTGTTCGTTTATAAGCTGTTTCTCCTCCTCTGATATCCTCGATATCCCCTTGCCAGCGCCCCTAGCCAATCCTATCATGTTATCTTTAGCCCCATATCTTCTAAGATACTCTGCGATATCGCAAGCTGCATGTGGCAGATGATGCCTTGCGAGTGTAGGTGACACGACAGCAATCTCCGTACCAGCCATTGGAGCTACTTTAACCTCCCCTAGCAGTTCCCTGGCCTTCTCTTTAACCTTTTCAACATCCTCTATTGGAACAGCAAGTGTTAATATAAGGTCCATCTGTAGCATATTCTCTTGGAGGACGAAACCTCCAAGGTCTTCGATAAGTTCCTCCATTTCCTCGTGGCGGTGCACACCACCAACATAAGTTAATGTTTCATACATAATCTCTTCTCCAATATTTTATATCTTAACAAGGCCCTTTTAACAGGGTCCAATGGCAGATTATAATGCGATGGAACCTTTACCTTCTCCCCTTTTTCTTTTATTTCCATGTAATCAGGATAGACTATATAATCTGGATTATCCTCAACTATACTATAACCCATATGTTCAATGATATCTCTAAGAAAATTTGAATAAACTTTTATTTTTATCTTTTTGTTCCTCTCTTGTAATGGGCGAGGGTCATCCCACCATGGCGAGCATACCCTAAAATTTATCTCAGAGAAAGATCCATATTCTAGACCATATGCTTTCAAGGTTTCTGAGACGATATGTATACTCTCCTTGATCTGCGGGAATGTGTTCAATTTTAATCTGAGAGCCATTGAACGCGTTCTAGTCTCTGAGAGTACTATAGCAAGGTCAGGATCCTCAGTGTCAGGATCCCTGGCTACAATATACTCATCCACCCCCATAATATCAAGTATACCTTTACACATAGGCGTGGTAACAATCTTCATGTAACGTCACCAGAGTCAATATTACATCCTTTTAATCTAGTTAAAGATATAAATTATTTAAGGGTGAGTAGGGTGCGGGTCATTTTAACCCATCAAAGGTCAACCACACAGGATCTTGGTATCATGGTGGATCTGCTAAGGGCCAGTACAACAATAACAGTGGCCCTAGATAACTTCAAGAGAATAATACCCGCAGGGAGCGTGGAGGAAGCTCTTAAAATTTCAAAGGAAACCGGTGGATTGCTCGCAGGTGAACGTGGTGGTGAAACAATCGAAGGCTTCATAGGAAATTCACCGCTCCAAATACAAAACTATAAAGGCAAAACATTGATCCTCACAACAAGTAATGGTACCCGGATACTTAAAAATTTAAGATCCAGGGCCTTGATAGGCTCCATTATAAATGCAAAGGCAGTGGCACGTGCAGCTGTTGAACTTGCAAATAATGAGATAGAAATAATCATGGCTGGCGTGAATGGCAGATTCGCCATCGAAGATTTCCTCACAGCAGGAGAAATAATATACTATCTGAGAGACTTTCGACTTGATGAATTTGCGAAGGCCGCCCTGATCGCAGCCCGTGATAAAAAAATAGTTGATAATATGATATTAAACTCAAGTTCTGCCTTGAAGTTGAAAAAACTTGGATTCTTTGAGGATGTGAAATTTTCCATCCAAAGAAACATTTCAAGTAATGTCCCCATATATGATGGAAAATTAATAAAAAAACTACAAATATAATATTAGTGATATTCCATGGAAATAGAACAGCTGAAGATAATAGGGACAGCCCACGTGTCAAAAAATAGCATGGAAGAAGTGAAAGAGATTATACATTCTGAAAAACCAGACGTTGTGGCTGTCGAATTAGATGTTGGAAGATACCAAAAACTCATGAGGGAAAAATTAGGACTAAAAGAAGATGACCAACTTTCAGTTAAAGATTTGATCAGAGGAGAGAACATCAGCCTCTTCATTATAAGCGGACTTTTAACATACCTGCAGAATAAGATAGGTGATGAGCTGGGTGTGAAACCTGGATCTGAGATGTTAGCGGCCATAGAAGCCGCGGAAGAAGTGGGTGCGAAGATAGCCCTCATAGACAGGGACATAAGGATAACCATGCAAAGAATAATCGATTCCATGAGTTTACGTGAAAAATTAAGGCTCTTATTTAATATACTCGCATCATTCTTTAAAAAGGATGAAATAGAAGATGTTGAAAGCTTAAAGAGTGAAGACACCCTAGATGAGGTTATGGAATATTTCAAAGACATCTCACCACAAGCATACCACGTACTAGTAGATGAAAGGGACGCCTACATGGCCCGGAAATTACTCGAGATCCCAGAGGATAAAGTGATTGCGGTTGTGGGGGCAGGTCACAAAAAAGGCATAAAACACTACCTCCAAAATCCAGAGAAGATACCTCCACTCACGGAACTGTTATCCTTCAAACAACACAAGTCCACTTTAAGAAAACTAGTACTAATTATCCCCCTCCTATTAATTGTACCTTTTGTTTTAGCATTCCTTTCAGGGGTGAACATACAAGGCGACATCCTTAAATTTGTGCTCTTGACAGGGGGCTTCGCGTTTATTGGGTCGTTAGTGGCTGGTTCAAGGCTCAAATCTGCTCTGGTAGCATTCCTTGTAGCGCCGATGACGGTACTGCATCCGCTCCTAGCCGCAGGGTGGTTCGCAGGGTTAATGGAGGCTAAGCTGCGAAATGTCAGCTTCGGAGACCTTGAAAATTTGAATAAGTGTGATAGTCTCCGCGACCTTTGGGAAAACAATCTTTTCAGGGTCATGCTTGTTGTTGCAGGTGCAAATCTTGGCTGCAGCATAGGAACATTCCTCACAATACCACAGATCATACTCCCAATGATCGGTAAAATAATAGGAGCCGGTTAAAAAATGTACTTAGTATTTAGATGCGATTGTGGAAGAGCATTATATGCACGTGAAGGTGTTAAAACCCGTAAGTGCGTATGTGGGAAGACTGTAAAGGTTAAAAGTCGCCGGATACTTGGAAAAGTTGAAAGTTTTCAAGATGCAGCTTATATGGTCAGAAAATTGCAAGAAGAAAAATATGGACCCGGCGGATTTTTAAAAAAGAAAATAGAATGATCGAAAATGATCAAGGACTTGAAATCCTTCACCAAAAAGGGTGAAAGAAGGAACATAGAATTTAAAAAAGCCCTCAAAAGTTCATATCATCTTAACGAGGATAGGAGAAAACAACTAATATCCCAGATGAAATATAGGATGGAAAAGGGAAAGGGCAAAGCAATCTACCTACTTGGTGTTGAAGATGATGGGAGCTTAACAGGCCTCCCCAAGAAAGAACTCCAAGAATCAATTCACGTTCTAAATGTTTTAAGTCGAGAGATAGGGGCATGTATAGAAGAGGTGAACGAATACTCACTAGACAATGGTAAAGTAGCCGAAGTTACCATAGGATGGAAAAATTCATTCAAAAAAGAGCATGTTGTCATAGGAGTCGCAGGGCATGTCGACCATGGTAAAAGCACGCTCTTAGGGAGCCTGACAACTGGAATACTCGATGATGGAACCGGAAAAACCCGCATATTCTTAGATATCCAGAAACATGAAATAGAAAGAGGATTGTCAGCAGACCTTTCATTCGCGATATACGGTTTCCTAGACGGTAAACCAATCCGCTTAGACAATCCACTTGACAAAAAAGAAAAATCCGAGCTCATGGAAAAATGTGAGAGGATAATATCCTTTGTCGACACAGTAGGCCACGAGCCATGGCTTAGAACAACAATAAGGGGCATAGTAGGCCAGAAACTAGATTATGGCCTTTTAACGGTCGCGGCAGACCAAGGACCTACCCATATTACAAGAGAACACCTAGGAATCATCCTAGCAATGGAATTACCCGTAATAGTAGCCATAACAAAAACAGACATAGTAGGAGAAGACAAAGTCCAGAAAGTCCATGAAAAAATATCAGAATTGCTCAAACTCGTGGGCAGAATACCATTCAAGGTCAAAAACAAGTCAGATGCACTACTAGTATCAGAGAAGATGAACCAACATATCGTACCAATAATAGAAACATCCTCAGTAACAGGAAAAGGACTAAAATTACTAGATGAACTATTCCTAAACTTAAAAATCCCAGAAAACCCCTCAGAGGACAAAAAACCATTCATGATGTACATAGATAAAGTTTATTCCGTAAAAGGCGTGGGAACCGTGGTCAGCGGCACCATAAGACAAGGTCGGGTGAAAAAAGGCGAAAAATTACTCCTCGGACCATTCCATACAGGAGAATTCAAACAAGTAAAAGTCAAATCCATTGAAATGCACCATTACCAGATCGGATGCGCGGAACCAGGCCACATCGTCGGAATATCAATAGCAGGAGCATCACCACAAGAAATCGAAAGAGGCATGATACTAGCCCACCCAAAATACAATCCCAAAGCCGTGAGAGAATTCGAAGCAGAAGTAGCAATCCTAGTACACCCCACAACAATAAAAGCAGGTTATGAGAGCGTTACACATATAGAAACCATTGCAGAGACAACAATATTAGAACCCCTCGATCAGGAATTCATGTCAGCCGGGGATAAAGGAAAAGTCAGAATGCGATTCAAATACAAGCCACACCATGTAAAAGAAGGACAAAAACTAATATTCAGAGAAGGAAGAAGTAAAGGTATAGGCTCCATAACAAAGATCATAGAGAACCCCTAATCACAGATAACAATTCACAAGCTTTACAAGTCCTCATAGAAGCCGGCTCCCCACAAACTTCACATTCAAAAAGTTCAACTTCTTCCTGTTCCATTTTAAAAGTCTTAATGAAGGATCTCATCATCAAATCCTTAGTTCCAGGCCTCTTCGACTCTACACCATTAAGAAATCTCTTAATCCTCGACCTAAGTGATAAACTAGAATAGGGACAATCCTCCAAATGAACCCTAATATTATTGAGAATAGCCCAAGTTCTGGTTTCTTCTTCACTCGTATTCCATAAGGGTTTTATTCTCGGTATGAGCTTAGAATGGATCATCTCCAATTTAGGGCCGAACTTGGAAAATTTGCGCGTATCACCCCTAACCAAGCTCATCATAAATGACTGTATCTCATCATCCATATTATGTCCAGTGGCTATCTTATCAGCCCCTAGGCTACGGGCAGCTCTATTCAGTATATGTCTTCTAAAGACCCCACAGGGTATGCATGGACTCTTAAAAATCCCATAAACATCATCCAATGAAAAATCAAATTCTTCAATAAAAGATTTTTCAACCAATTCAACGCCTAAAAGTTTTGTATTGTAACGTGCGGCTTCTAAAGCCTTCTCTCTATAATCTTTTATACCTTCGTCAACTGTTATAGCAACAATATCAAAACCAAGATCATCCCTGAGATCCGCTAAAACATGTAACACAAGCAAACTATCCTTTCCACCCGAAAGAGCCACAGCTACTAATTCACCCTCTTCTATGAGCTTATAATCCCTTATAAGTTCCCTGATTCTCTCTTCCAATTTCTGGCTAAAATCTACTTCTCCCATAATAATAAATATTATAATGTCCCACCATATCATTTTTACAAGAGGGGGTTGTAATTGATAACAGCAGAATTGAGTATAATCCCCATAGGAACTGGGGATACGAGTTTAAGTGACTATATAGCTGCCGCGATAAAAGCAATAGAGAAGAAGAATATTAAATATGAAATATCCGGTATGGGGACGCAGATAGAAGCTGAGAACTTTGAGGATATCCTAGATGCTATAAAAGCGGCTCATGAAGCCGTGTTCAGATTAGACTGTGATAGAGTGTATACCACAGTTAAAATAGATGATAGGAGAGATGTTGAAAAAACTCTAAAAGATAAGATAGCCTCTGTAAAGAGCAAACTCTAAACTGGGAAATTCTCAACCGCATCAATTATCCTATCAAGGTCGTCCATGGTTAGATTGGGATGTACCGGTAATGACAAGACCTCCCTAGAGGCCTTCTCAGCCTCCGGACAACTAGCCCCAAAACCAAGATCCTTATATAATGGTTGACGATAAATCGGCCTCGGATAGTACACTCCAAATCCTATACCTTCCCCTCTGAGATATTCCATCCACTTTTCCCTGTTTTTAACCCTTACAGTGTACTGGTGGAAAACGTGCTTCGCATCATCCATGACATAGGGCGTCTTAATATAATCAAGGACTTCAAGGTTCTCTGTTAAGTATTCTGCATTTTTTATCCTTCTATTATTGAATTTTTCAAGTTTTTTAAGTTGGACTATCCCAATGGCGGCGGCTATATCAGTCATCCTAAAATTGTATCCTAGGAGCACATGCTCATAACGTGCACCTTCACCGTGAGATCTTATCATCCTAGCCAGGTGGGCTATATCCTCATCATCAGTTGTTATCATCCCACCCTCCCCCGTGGTAATATTCTTCGTAGGATAAAAGCTGAAGCATGCGATATCAGCTAATGAACCCACCTTTCTACCATGATATAATGCCCCATGTGCTTGTGCCGCGTCCTCAATAACTATGAGTTCATTATCCTCACCTATATCATTTATATGGTCCATTTCAGCTGGCTGCCCATAAAGGTGAACAACTACTATAGCCTTCGTATCCCTGGTTATGGCATCCTCTATCTTTTCAGGGTTTATGTTATAGGTCTGGGGATCTATGTCAACAAAAACTGGCCGAGCCCCGACATAGAGGGCCGCATTCGCCGTGGCGGCGAAACTAAAAGGCGTGGTTATAACTTCATCACCTTTACCCACGCCAGCCGCTAATAATGCAACATGTAAAGCGGTTGTGCCAGAGCTTGTGGCCACCGCATATCTGCTATTAGTGTAATCAGCGAATGCTTTTTCAAATTCTTCGACTTTGGGGCCTTGGGCGAGGAAACCCGAACGTAATACTTTTACCACTTCTTGGATTTCATCATCTTCTATTATTGGACTTGCAATTGGTATCATAATCCAAAACCTCACTTGAGTACTTTAAGGACATCTTCTCTCCTATCCCTAAATAATATGAATATTACAACTAGGGCGGCCACTAGAAGTATGATAGGCGAAAGGTAGGGGTTTGGTGGTGTCACCACCAAGGATGGTAGGTTGCCGAGTCCACTGTCAGGTGAATTATGAATTACACTCACATAAAGGTTATTGATGATGTGGATGCCTATGGCCAATTCTACACCATCATCTGCAAGGGTGATAAGACCTAACATTAAACCTATTATAAATGCACCCAGCACAATAGATAAGCTCATCATTGGGGTGCTCCCATTCCACCAATGAAGTCCAGCAAATATTAATGAGTTCGCAATCAAGACCAAGAATGGGCTTTTTGATAAAAGTCCAAGAGCTTGTAAGAGATATCCTCTGAAAAAAACCTCTTCAAAGGATGCTTGTATTGGGAATACAATAAGGGCTATCACGGATAA
>LGEU01000021.1 GCA_001507955.1 Methanobacteriaceae archaeon 41_258
TCTAAGATAGGATAAGAGGATCTATTATGGATTATCTTATTAGATTAAAGCGAAGAGAGCTTAGCCTAATATGTCATCAAACAGGTCATATATGCATACTCCTAGGCTTGTTAATGTTGATCCCTATCATCGTAGCCATAATATACAATGAGACAAGATTCATCCTCCCCTTTCTTTATTCCAGTGGTATAAGTATTTTAATCGGCTTTTCTCTTTATAGAATATTCAAGGGAGAGGTTGAATTTTCTCTTAAAAGTGCTATGGTGTTCTCTGCTATTATCTGGCTTGTTGTATGCGCCCTCGGCGCTCTACCATATTACTTTTCCGGCCAACTTAATTATCTTGACGCCTATTTTGAGGCCATGTCTGGTTTTACAACTACTGGGTTTTCCATGTTCCCAAACTTGGATAATGTTCCTTATACAATCCATTTCTGGCGTGGTTTCACACAATGGATCGGTGGCATCGGTATTATAGTCCTCGCACTAAGTTTTCTCTCATCCTCTGGTTCCACTATAATGCGCTTGTATCTTGCCGAGGGCAGGGACGAGAGGATACTTCCAAGTATAAAGCATACAGTGAAGATCATCCTATATATTTATCTTATCTACACAGGAATCTCCATAATCTTGTTTTTAATGGCTGGGATGCCCCTCTTTGATTCTATATTCTATAGTTTCACCGCTCTTTCAACTGGCGGTTTTGCTATCTATAATGATAGTATAGGCCATTACCATAGTCTATGGATAGAAATAGCTGCCATGGTAGTGATGTTTCTTGGGGCTACAAATTTTGCATTACATTACACGATCCTTAGGGGTAGGTGGCGAGAATACTTCAAAGATATTGAGACCAAGGTTGCTTATTCTTTTCTCATATTTGGGACAGTTGTCGTTGCAATATTCCTCCATCCTTCATATGGACCGGCTTCTTTAAGGTATTCTATCTTTCAAGTGGTTTCTGCATTAACTACAACAGGTTTTCAGACAGTTTCAGGGGCTCAGATATTAACTCAGTGGATGGGCCTTGGAATTTTTATGCTCATAATATTTATGATTGCAGGTGCGGGGTCATGTTCTACAGGAGGGGGTATGAAATGGTTAAGACTTGGGTTAATGGCAAAGGGGATATACTGGGAGATCAGATCATTTTTACTCCCGGAGAGGGCCAGGGTACCTACCATGATTCATCACGTAACTGATATGGTGGTCGATGATAAACTTTTAAAATTAACAGGATTGTTTGTTTTCAATTATCTTCTAATATACGCGGTAAGTGTTATAGTGCTCCTATTCTATTATCCGAACATTGGAGGGGTCTTATTTGAAGTTGCATCTGCTATGGGTAATGTGGGCCTCACTTCTGGGTTGATGACTTCAACTTCACCAACCGTTACAAAATTGGTGTTTATACTTGATTTTTGGGTGGGCAGACTTGAAATATGGCCCGTATTATTATCCGTGACAATAGCCATGAACATGCTGAGAAGAACCTTGAAGAGAAGATCTAAAACCTAACTGGGTGCTTAAAATGAGGGAATTGGCACCTCCCCACATCATATTCCATGGGACTGATGATATTTTATATTAAAAAATTGGATATAATAAATCAATTCCTATTTTGAGGTGTAGCTATGAAGGAGAAAAGTAAGGAGATTGGTGCCAGGATAAGGGAGTTAAGGGAACTTTCAAAGATCACTGAAGAGGAAATGGCGGATTATCTTGGAATCCCCCTCAAAACTTATAGGAGATACGAAACTGGAGAAGATGATATACCCGCCAGTTTATTATTTGAAACAGCCCAGAAACTCAAGGTTGATATGAGCCTTCTTCTCACAGGAGAAGAGGCTAGAATGCACATTTTCACTGTTACGAGAAAGGGTAAAGGTGTTAAAGTTGAAAGGCGCAAACAGTACAAATATGAGAGTCTCGCTGAAAAATTCATCCATAAAAAGGCCGAACCCTTCATAGTAACCGTGGAACCTCGAGAAGATAAACCAGAGATGAACAGCCACCCTGGCCAAGAATTTAACTACATCCTAGAGGGTAGGATAAGATTTTATATCCACGAAAATGAGATAATACTCAACGAGGGCGATTCAATATTTTTTGATTCATCATATCCACACGCAATGGAAGCCCTTAATGGTAAAAGGGCGAAATTCCTAGCTATAATAATGTAAAGGGTGAGACAATGGCGTCCATACTTGGAAAGTTTGTTAACAGGATAGAATTCGAATCCTATGAGGATTTCAAGGAAAATTTTAAGATAATCGTGCCAGAAAATTTCAACTTTGCCTATGACGTGGTTGACTGGTACGCTAGGAAGCATCCAGAGAAAGAGGCGCTTGTATGGTGTAACGACAATGGAGATGAACGCATAATAAACTTCAAAGAAATGAAGGAATACTCAGATAAAGCAGCCAACTTCTTCAAAGAATGCGGGATAAAAAAAGGCGACAGAGTAATGCTAACCCTAAAAGGAAGATACGACTTCTGGTTCGCCCTACTAGGCCTCCATAGGATAGGGGCTATCGCAATCCCCGCAACCCACATGCTAAAAGAAAAAGATATAATATATCGTATAAAAAAAGCAGATATAAAAATGGTGGTTTGCATCGCCGAAGACGGCGTCCCAGACTGCTTCGACAGAGCCCACAAAGAAATGGGCAACAGGCCACTCCTAAAAGTTATTGTAGGCGAAGAAGACAGGCCAGGATGGATCAATTTCAGAAAAAAACTTGAGGAGATGCCAAAGACCTTCAAAAAACCAGAAGATTACCCTTCAGACGAGGACATATTATTAGTATATTTCTCATCAGGGACAACTGGAATGCCAAAGATGATAAAACACGACCATACATATCCACTCGCACACATAGTCACCGCCAAATATTGGCAGAACGTCCGCGAGGACGGCCTACATTATACAGTGGCTGATACAGGATGGGCCAAATCAGTATGGGGTGGGATCTATGGCCAGTGGATCTCTGGAAGCGCAGTATTCGCCTACGACTATGACCGATTCAACCCCGTGAACATGCTGAAAAAACTAGAAAATTATAATATAACGACCTTTTGCGCACCCCCCACAGTATACAGGTTCCTAATAAAAGAAGATATTTCAAAATATGACCTCTCAAGCATAGAATATGCCGTGACCGCAGGAGAACCACTAAACCCAGAAGTATTCCATAAATTCTATGAACAGACCGGCCTGAAACTCATGGAAGGCTATGGACAAACAGAATCTGTCGTGTCAATCGCTAACTTCCCATGGATGGAACCCAAACCAGGATCAATGGGCAAACCAGTACCATTATATGAGATAGAACTACTTGACAATAATGGAAACCCGGTAGATGTGGGAGAAGAAGGAGAGATCGTCATAGACACATCAAAGGGCAAACCACTAGGACTCTTCGGCGGCTATTACCGAGACGAAGAAAAAACACGAGAAGTATGGTACAACAACAAGTATCATACAGGTGACACAGCATGGCTGGACGAAGACGGATACTTCTGGTTCGTCGGCAGAACCGATGACATGATAAAAAGTTCAGGGTACCGTATAGGCCCATTCGAAGTCGAAAGCGCGGTCATATCCCACCCAGCCGTCCTAGAATGTGCAGTTACAGGCTACCCAGACCCAATCAGGGGACAAGTAGTAAAAGCTACAATAGTACTCACCAAAGGATATGAACCATCAGAAGAACTCAAAAAAGAAATACAAGACCATGTGAAGAGGGTTACAGCCCCCTATAAATATCCTCGTGTAATAGAATTCGTTGACGAATTACCCAAGACCATCAGCGGCAAAATAAGGAGAGTTGAGATAAGAGAAAGGGACATGAAGAAAGTAGGGGAACAATAATGGAACCATATCCAGTAATTAATCCACTGGAATGCAAAGGGTGTGAAAGATGCATACTCGCCTGTAAAGGCAAAGTACTCTTTATGAGTGATAAGATTAATGAGAGAGGATACCATTATGTAGAATACAAGGGCAGCGGATGTAAAGGTTGTGGAAACTGCTACTACACTTGTCCAGAGCCCCACGCCATCGAAGTTCACATCCCACTCAAAATAAGGAGGAGGCGAGATGGCAACACAGATGGTTAAAGGGAACACAGCAGTGATCATAGGAGCGATGTATGCTGGATGCGACTGCTACTTCGGATACCCTATAACACCAGCCAGCGAAATACTCCACGAAGCCGCTAAGTACTTCCCAATGGTCGGCAGGAAATTTGTGCAAGCAGAATCGGAAGAAGCAGCCATAAACATGGTATACGGGGCTGCTGCGGCAGGACATCGTGTAATGACAGCATCATCAGGGCCTGGCATAAGCTTGAAACAAGAGGGAATATCATTCCTTGCAGGCGCGGAGCTCCCAGCAGTCATAGTCGACGTGATGAGAGCCGGCCCAGGCCTCGGGAACATAGGCCCAGAACAAGCCGATTACACCCAACTAGTCAAGGGAGGCGGGCATGGAAATTATAAGAATATTGTTTTAGCCCCCAATAGCGTCCAGGAAATGTGCGATCTTACAATGGAAGCATTTGAACTCGCAGACAAGTACAGGACCCCAGTTATTGTGCTAGCAGATGCCGTTCTTGGACAGATGGCAGAACCTTTAAAATTCCCAGAGAAGGCCATAGAACATAAACCCGACACCAGCTGGGCGGTCTGCGGCAACAAGGAGACGATGAAAAACCTTGTAACATCCATTTTCCTCGATTTTGACGAGCTCGAGGAATTCAACTTCTACTTACAGGAGAAATACAAGCGCATAAAAGAAAAAGAGGCTAAATACGAATCATACATGTTAGATGATGCTAATATCATCCTAGTAGCCTATGGTATAAGTAGTAGGATATCAAGAACAGCCATTGACATCACCCGAAAAGAGGGTATAAAAGTCGGCCTATTCCGTCCAATAACAGTTTCCCCATTCCCAGAAAACGAACTAGCCAAGTTAAGTGAGGATGACACAAAGTTCATATCAGTAGAAATGAGCAACGGCCAAATGTTAGAGGATATAAGACTAGCTACAGGATGCCAAGACATCGAACTAGTCAATAGGATGGGTGGAAACCTAATCCAACTAGGAGAGGTTGTTAAAAAGATCAAGGAGGCAGCCCATGACAGCTGAAAGAATCATCAAAAAACCAAAGTGTATCCCTGACCTATTCGAGAGAAAAGGTGGAAGCGCACCCACAGCAACACACTATTGTCCAGGATGTGGACATGGTATACTGCACAAGCTCATAGGAGAAGCCATAGACGAACTTAATATACAAGAAAGAACCGTCCTCATAAGCCCCGTGGGATGCGCAGTATTCGCATACTACTATTTTGACTGTGGTAATGTACAAGTAGCCCATGGAAGAGCACCAGCCGTGGGCACAGGAATATCACGTGCAGAAGATGACGCCATCCTAATACTCTACCAGGGGGACGGGGACCTCGCATCAATAGGATTAAACGAGACAATACAAGCCGCTAACAGGGGAGAGAAAATGGCAGTATTTTTCGTTAACAACACAGTATATGGGATGACAGGAGGTCAAATGGCCCCAACAACCCTAGTGGGCGAACCCACAATAACATGTCCAGGAGGTAGAGACCCAAAATTTGCAGGCTACCCCTTACATATATGCGAATTACTCAACAACCTAGAAGCGCCAGTATTTATTGAAAGGGTTTCCTTGGCTGATATAAAGCATATTAGGAGGGCTAAGAAGGCTGTTAAAAGAGCCCTTGAGATACAACGTGATGGTAAAGGTTATGCCTTCGTGGAAGTCTTGTCCCCATGCCCAACAAATCTGCGTCAGGATGCTGAAGGCGCCCAGAGATTCATAAACGAGAAAATGGAGAAGGAATTCCCTGTTAAAAATTTCAGGGACAAGGCCGATGAGGTCAAACCCCTCAAACGCGACAATAGCGATTTTTCCAAGGAAAGCCTTGACAGGATATTCCAAGTAGAGGAGTCGCTCCCAGAACCCAAGGACGACCCGGAATTCGAAGAAATTAAAGTGAAGATAGCCGGATTCGGGGGCCAGGGGGTGCTCAGCATGGGCTTAGCCCTTGCACAAGCGGCTTGCACAGAATCCAGGCACGTGTCATGGTATCCGGCCTATGGACCAGAGCAAAGGGGCGGAACCTCAAGCTGTGCAGTTGTAATATCAGGTAGTGTGATAGGCTCACCAGTAGTGGATGAACCAGACATATTGATCGCATTCAACCAACCTTCACTCGAAGAATTCGCCCACACTGTGCCAGATGATGGACACATCCTATATGACTCCACAACCATAAAATACGAGGGCAAAGGTAATGTCATAGGGGTCCCAGCCTTTAAAATCGCGAAGAGTGAAGGGGTGGAAAGGGCTGCTAACACGGTCATGTTAGGAGTTCTCATGGAATTAGGCCTCACAAAACTCTCCAGAGAATCATTTGAAGACGCTCTAAGGTTCATATTCAGTGGAAAAGAGAAGATCATAAACATAAACCTAAAACTACTAGATATAGGGGCTAGATGGGCCCGAAAAAACATGAAAGGGAGCTTATAAAAATGGCCTATAGGGGACTTGCAAAAAAAGTACTCGAAAAAGAATCTATTAAAATCGGTGACAGAATCCGGGTAGAAAGGGATGATATAAGCTATGAGGGGATGCTACTCGACAGGCCAGAGGATGCTGATGACAAACACCTAGTACTAAAATTAGATAATGGTTACAATATTGGCGTGGAGATAGAAGAGGCCACTATAGAATTACTAGAGGAGGGTTCAAGGCCAAAGATAAAGTTTCCACCAGTTGATGTTGAGAGAAACCCACAACTCCCAGATATTTCCATAATATCAACGGGTGGTACTGTAGCATCTATCATAGATTATCAAACAGGTGCTGTTCACCCGGCATTCACAGCAGATGACTTATTAAGGGCAAACCCAGAACTCCTAGACATTGCAAATATACGCGGAAAGGCAATATTTAACATTCTAAGTGAGAATATGCTCCCAGAATATTGGGTTGAAGCCGCACATGCCATAGCCAAGGAGATAGAAGATGGGGCTTGGGGTGTGGTGGTGGCCCATGGGACAGATACCATGCATTATACTGCGGCAGCGCTAAGTTTCATCCTAAAGACGCCCGTACCAGTGATACTCACGGGGGCGCAGCGAAGTTCTGACAGACCATCCTCTGACGCGCACCTCAACCTTATAAGTTCAGTTGTAGCCGCAAAATCCGACATAGCAGAGGTTATGGTTTGTATGCACGCCAGTATAGATGATAAAAGCTGCCATTTACACCTGGGGACAAAAGTGAGGAAAATGCACACTTCAAGAAGGGACACTTTCAAAAGCATAAACACCACACCCATAGCAGAAATCAAAGACAACAAAATCAGAATCCTAAGAAAAGACTATAAAAAGAGGGGCCTAGAAGAACTCCGAGTCAGAGATAAGATAGAACCAAGAGTAGCCCTCATAAAAACCTACCCTGGTATAAACCCAGAAATAATAGAATACTACATTGACAAAAACTATAAGGGAATCGTCATAGAAGGCACAGGCCTCGGACACTGCCCCGAGAATCTTATACCAGCTATTGAACGTGCGAATGAAATGGAAATCATAGTTGCAATGGCCTCACAATGCATTAATGGCAGAGTTAACATGAACGTTTATAGTACTGGGAGAAGACTCCTCAGGGCTGGTGTGATACCAGTAGCTGATATGCTACCCGAGACAGCCTATGTAAAACTTGTATGGGCCCTTGGCCAAAGCAACGACCCAGAAACCGTGAAAAGGTTAATGCTCAAGAATATCGCTGGTGAAATCGAGGACAGATCCTCACTCAGACACTTCCAAGGGTGAAAGGGTATGGACTGGGATAAAATCGGGTTAAAAACGGGCTTGGAGATACATCAACAACTTGACAGCAAGGGGAAATTATTCTGTCCCTGTAATTGTGAATTGACAGATGAAGAACCAGAATATAATATAGTGAGGAGATTGAGGCCCACACAAAGCGAACTAGGCAAAATAGACCGAGCAGCATTCGAAGAGGCTAAAAGGAAGCTCAAATTCTATTATCAAGCCTATTCTGATCATACTTGTCTCGTGGAAGCTGATGAGGAACCACCCCATCCAATAAATAGCGAAGCCTTAGAGATTGCAGTGACAATAGCATTACTCCTTAATATGAAGGTGGTTGACGAATTCCACACAATGAGAAAACAGGTAATAGATGGGAGCAACACCGGTGGATTCCAACGGACAGGCCTCGTAGCCACAGAAGGCTATGTTGAAACACCCCATGGCAGAGTCAAGATAGAAAACCTATGCCTTGAAGAGGATGCTGCAAGAAGAATAGAAGAAAGAGAAGATGGGATAGTCTTCCGCTTGGACAGGCTTGGCATACCACTCGTCGAGATAACAACAGACCCATCAATCAAGGACCCCATCCAATTAAAGGACGTGGCTTACCAGATAGGACAAATACTCCGCAGCACCAAGGTCAAAAGGGGTATAGGGACCATAAGACAAGACCTTAATATATCAATAAAAGATGGTGCAAGGGTCGAAGTCAAGGGAGTCCAAGACCTCAACAAAATACCTGAGATCGTTAAAAGAGAAGTTCAAAGACAATTAAAACTATTAGAGATACGTGAAAGACTCAAAAAGAGAAAAGCAAAGGTCGAAGATAAAATATACGATGTAAAAGAGATTTTTAATGACACTAAATCAAAGATAATAAAAAGTGCTGAAAGCGTCCTCGCGATAAAACTAGAAGGCTTCGCAGGACTCATAGGCGTGGAACTTCAACCAAACAGGAGACTGGGGACAGAATTGGCAGACTATGCCAAGAAAAGGGGCGTGACGGGCATATTCCACACAGATGAACTCCCAGCTTATGGTATAAGCAGAAAAGAAGTTGAAAACTTAATCCAACACATGCAAGCAAGCGAAAATGATGCTATAATAATCATAGCAGATGAAAAAAGTAAAGCGGAGGCAGCCCTAGGAGAAGTTATATCAAGGGCCAGGATGGCCCTAGAAGGCGTTCCAGAAGAAACAAGGAAGGCACTAGAAGATGGTAACACTTCATATCTAAGACCATTACCCACGGCCAGTAGGATGTACGTGGAAACAGACATTCCCCCATTCAAAATCGGCTCAAACATGATCAAAAGATTAAAGAAAGAGCTCCCAGAGCTTCCATCAGAGAAGAAAGAGAGGATAAAAAGAGAATATGATCTGAGTGAAGATTTGGCATCCCAGTTAGTTAGAAAAGGTCTTGCGGAGGACTTTGAAAAACTCGCCAAGTTAAATGTTGAAAACACCCTCATAGCATCATTACTCGCCTACACCCTACAAGAACTCAAAAGAGAAAGCCACAATATAGAAAATTTAAAACTCAAAGACATTATAGGAGCTTTGAGACTACTAGAGGATG
Organism: Methanobacteriaceae archaeon 41_258; assembly: GCA_001507955.1. Taxonomy (GTDB): domain Archaea; phylum Methanobacteriota; class Methanobacteria; order Methanobacteriales; family DSM-23052; genus Methanothermobacter_A. Next base: position 9,467 of record LGEU01000021.1, read on the forward strand.
GTAAAATTTCAAAGGACGCCCTAAGGGACATCATAGCATATATGGCAGATAAGAAAGTTGAACCGCTTAAGGCAGCCAAAGAACTAGACCTCCTACTCCTAACCAGGGAAGAAGTAGAGAGGATAATCCAGGGGATCATGGAAGAAAAGGAAGAACTGATAAAAGAGAGGCAAATGGCGGCAATGGGCCCATTAATGGGAGAAGCCATGAAAAAGTTAAGGGGAAAAGCCGACGGCCAACTTGTAAATCAAATACTCAAAGAAAAGATAAAGAAAAAACTTACCTCCCTAGAGTGAGGTTCTCCAGTATTTCCTCTAATTTATCCCCTATATATTCTCTCCTGTATTTTTCTGATTGTTTGAAGCCCTCCCTTCTGAGTCTATTGTAGAGTCTTCTATCTCCCAGTAATGTTCTAATTTTCTCTGCTAAGTCTTTCCAATTTTTTGGTTCGAAAAACAAGCCTCCCCGGCCTGCGCTAGCCTCCAATAATGGTGGTATCCTCGAGGCCACGAATGGTGTGCCACATTTCATGGCTTCCACTAGGACTATGCCAAATCCTTCCACTGTACTGGGCAGGCAGAATATGTGAGACGATGCCACGACTTTTAGAACGTCTTCATGTTTCTCTATGAAACCATGAAATCTTACATGCTCTTCTAGGCCGAGTTTCCTTGCAAGCTTCTTCAAACGGTTTTCTAATGGTCCTGTTCCGATGATCTCGCATCTAAGATGTGGGAATTCTTCTATGAGCAGACTTGTTGCTTTTATAAGGTCTTCTATTCTCTTGTATTCTACTAGTCTGGCCACGCATGTTATGGTGGGATCTGGGCATTTTTTATGCTCCGGTACTTTGAAGTCTACCATATTGTGGATTACTGATATTTTCTCTTGTGGGAAATATTTAGCTAGTTTATCCTTTGTATACTCTGAGACGGCTATTATATGGTTAAAGTTCCTTGAGAGGTTGTATCTTTCAAGTATCTCACCTAGTATGCCTGTGATGCCCATATTCTTGATCCATTCTCCGATCCAAACGTCATGATAACGCGCGACTGAGACCGTTGATGTTTTTTTCCCTATTTTCCATGCTATTGGGTGTGTTATGAAATTGTAGCCTATCACCACATCTAGGTCATATTTTATGCCCTTTTTGTAGGCGTCTTTCATAAATAATAAACGTTTAAGTAATGAGCCCTTCTGTACATAGGGGCGTGGGGGGCCGCATCCTATAACTTTCATATCATTTATGTGATAGTCTCCATGGGATTGTCTTGAAGTTAGGACTGTTATCTCATGTTTTTTTGATAATTGGTGGGCTTCGTTGAATGCGCATGCCTCTGCCCCACCTCTAATGTCAAATTCTAGAGTTTTTGGGAAATATTCTGTTATTATCCCTATTTTCATTCTTCATCCTCTTCTCTGAGCGCTAATTCTCTGACTAATCTTGTTAGCTCCATTTCAATGTTTTCTATCATGATATATATTCTGAAGAGTAGATAGTAGGCTCCTATTATGGCCAATATAAGGATTAGATCTAATCCTCGGCCAATCCCCATAATGTTGGCGAAATATGATGTTGTATATGGGCTGATTGAGATTATGATCAAGGAAAGCCACGCAAGTAACCAGATAACGAAGACTGTGGGGGACGTTTTACCTTCTTTAAACCTTTTCAGGGATATTATTATCCCTATCAGGCCCGTTATCACTCCTATAAGCTGGTATAGCAATCTCGTGCACCTGTTATAATTTTTTTAGTATGTTGATTATCATTTTGATTAATATTTTAATGCCAATGGCAAGGTTTGTGCCCTTTGATATGGTCTGGGGTGTATATATGGTTTTTATGGGCACGCCCATTAACCTTAATCCACTCTTTTTGATTTCACTTATTATCTCAGATGATACACCATAACCCCTATCTTTTACATTTATCCTCATGGCCGCATTATAGGTGAATGCCCTTAATCCAGATTGTGAATCTGGAAACCAGACCCCATAGAATATCAAGGTGATAAGGTTCATGATGAGGTTTCCAATTTTCCTTGAAAGCGGCATTTCATTGAAATTTCTTTGACCGATAACAACATCTACCTTATTCTCGGTTAATGGCTTGCAAACATTTTCTATATCATCTGGGTCATGTTGTCCATCAGCATCAAACGTGACAATATAGGATGGCCTTCTGAAAAGGGCCGCCTCCATGCCAGTTTTAAGGGCCGCTCCAAGCCCCCTGTTTATTATATGCCTATAAACGCGGACTCTATCATCATCCTTGAATTTTTGGAGAAGTTCGGATGTTGAATCGGTTGAACCATCATCTACAACGATAACACTATAACCTCTATCCTTTAGTTCGCTTAGAACTTGGAGTATTGTGTTTTCCTCGTTGTATGCGGGTACAATAACTGTAATGTCCTTTGGATTCATCTTTTTTACCATTACCACACCCTTAGATGAGGCTCTAATAATTAATCATGACGAGCTTGGGGGTATCCCATATTAGAGTGGACCAACGTCTGGTTTGCCTTCTCTCATCCCCATACCAGCTTCTCTGGTCAGTTTTTCTGGTTTGAATAACATTTTTATAACATTCTGAGCATGTTCGCGGGCGCGGTTTTCTGCGAGTATTTTAAGATCCTTTGGGTTGGACTCCTCATCCTCGTGGACGAATACCTCAATTATGTGAGTGTTTGTCATGAGCTGAGCTTGTATGAGTCCTGTTGAAGCTTCATGGGCGCATACTTTGTCTTTTTCATCCGGGCCTGGCATTCCGAAGGCCATCACAATCTCGCAGCCTTCTTCTTCGATCAATTTTTTACATGCTACTGGGAGGTCCTTGACACCCGGCACCGTCCTCCTTATAATCTTCAACTCGGGGGCGTGCATTTTTAGTTCATTAATGGCCGCGCTTGCCATATCATATCTTGCAAAGGTAGTGTCACATATCCCTATGCGTTTCATCTTTTATCACCCTGGATGAGATGGTGCCTTTATTATCCGCCACTTGTCTAGTAATCTTTTTCTGGCTTCCCCGATAGTTAAAGGGTAGGGTTTATTAAAGGGGAGTCTGTCCTCTTTTTCGAGTATTTCCATGAGGTGGGCTATCCTCGGAAGTCTTAGGTTAGCTCCCCTTATGGTTTTAACATCCTTGAATACTTCCCTGGGTGTGCCCTCTTTGATTATCTCCCCATTACTTATGATGTATATTTTATCAGCATATAATGGTGCCATGTCAACATCATGTGTTGCTATGATTATGGTCATCCCCTCCTTGTTGAGCTTGTATAGTAATCTCATTATATGTGATGCCCCTCTTGGGTCGAGACCAGAGGTGGGCTCGTCTAATACCATTATCTGAGGGTTCATTGCTAGTATACCTGCTATTGCAACCCTCTTTTTCTCCCCACCACTCAAGTGGTGTGGTGGTTTATCCTCGAATCCTAGCATTCCAACTTTTCTAAGGGAATCTTTCACTCTCCTTTCAATCTCATCTAATCCTAGGCCAAGGTTAAATGGGCCGAATGCCACATCCTCTTTCACTGTTGGAGCGAATAGTTGATCGTCAGGGTTCTGGAATACTATGCCCACTTTTTGTCTTACCTTCATAAGTCCTTCTTTAGTATAATGGATGGGTTCGCCCTCCACTCTTATTTGCCCTTTTTTGGGTTTGAGTACCCCATTAAAGTGTAAGAATAGGGTTGATTTGCCGGCGCCATTGGGGCCTAGGAGGGCTACCATCTGTCCTTTTTCCACGTTAAAGTTGACATTTTTAAGGGCTCTTGTCCCATCAGGGTACTCATATGTAACATTGACAGCTTCTAGTATCATGGTCCTCAACACCAAATTGTATAATAGTATTATTGTCTAAAAAAAGCTTATATAATTTTTATAGTTCTTGTGAAGTATACTCCAATGATTAGTGTTATCTCAAAGGCTATTACTAGTATTATCCATTTGTTGTCTGTTTCATGGATTTTCATGGTTGGGATTTCTCCATTATAGCATCTTGTCTCCATTGCCTGGTATACCCTTTCTCCTTGCAACCAGGATCTTATAAATAGGTTGCTTGCAAGCAAACCCAGGGATTTTATAGAACTTCTGATACTATTATAGCCCAGTCTTGTCTCTTGTGCATTGTACATGGTGGATGCTTCCTCGAGGAAAATGAATATCATCCGATACATTAAGAGGGCTATCTCAATTATGATCCTGGGCATCTTTATCTTCTCTAATTGCTTGAATATCTCGTTAACGGGTGTTGTAAGTGAAAGAAAGGCCAAGCAGGTGAAACCACCAATTATCCTTGAGAATGCTAGGAATCCTGTGTGAAGGCCATCCAAGTACACCCTAAACCAGTAAAATCCTACAGATGATGGTTTAACCCCAAAGAATAATGCCATTAATACTAATGTTAAAAATCCGAAGGTGAAAGGTACGCTAATAAACTTTAGATAATAGCGTGATGGGATCCCAGCAATTAATACAATTATAAAGGACATTACCACGGCTACTATAATTGGTATTATCGGTGAAGGTGAAAGTAGAGAGAATAACATTGTGAGGATACCCCATGATAGTTTCACCATGGGGGGTATCCTGTTAAGCTTATTATGGTGGGCGTAGAAGTCTGTTGAAATGTTCATTTTCCCCATCTCTAGGATGTTTTCTGTTGGCCTTTATAATAGCCGAAGACGTATCCGATGATGAGGGCTCCTATGGCCGCTTGCACTGCAAAAAATAGACTTTCTATTTCACCACTTGGGGGTTCCCATAGGGGTTCGAACCATGGCTTGTAACCGGTTTCCTCTATAAGTTGACTTGCCTTATCATCCGCGCCTCCGAAGTAGCCCTGTTCTTCCCCCAAGCCATTGTAGATTAGGAGTGGTATAATGCAGATAAATGCGACAACTATTAGCATCACAATATGCCTTTTCTCCATTTTAATCACCTTGTGCTTGTTGGTTTTCTGATTAGTAGGTTTAGTTTTTCTGTGATGTCTGGTTTCAATTTTAGGATGTTTTCGAACACCACTATTGTGAGTAATCCCTCAGCTACTCCGAGGGGTACTTGTGTGTATGCGAATATTAACATGAACTTTGAGGCTGCTGCTATTAGATTGGGTGTTGGGAATGCTAAGGCCAACTGGAATGATGTTGTTACATAGGTCATGATATCTCCTAGGAATGCTGCAAGGAAAACTGCAATTGAAATTGGCAGGTTTAATTTTATGGATCCTTTGTATGTCAGCCATGCGAATATTGGACCTATTATACCCATTGAGAATGTGTTGGCTCCGAGTGTTGTTAATCCCCCATGGGCTAGTAGGAGGGCTTGGAAGATGAGTACTATGGCTGCCATTACAGTGGTTATCCATGGCCCGAATAGTATTGCCCCTAGTCCGTTTCCTGTGGGGTGTGAGCAGCTTCCCGTGACTGATGGCATTTTGAGGGAGGATAGTATGAATATGAATGCTCCGCTCACGGCTAATAGTGGTTTTGATTCTGGGAGTTCATCTGCAACTTTCATTATCCTTATTATACCGTATATGATAACTGGTAGGGAGATGGCATACCAGAGGATGCACCATTGCCATGGTAGAAAACCTTCCATGATATGCAAGGATATCACCATCATTTATTTTTTTTAAAGTAAACTTGAATAAAGTTTGGATTGGGCATCCTATAAATACTTTTCTATAGAAGGAAGATAAGCCCCCTAATGAGCATACAAAAAAAAGGGTTTAAGTGTGGGGATACTAACTTGGTTGTATTGGCATCTGCAAAGTGCCTATACTCACACCACCAAGACCAACCCCACATCTCATCTCCAACTTGTTCTTTGAAGACTTGTAGGACCTTGTTTCCATTTCAAGATAACTCGTCGTGTTTCTTACAACATTGAAGCCATTTGGTTTAAATGTGACACCTCCATTGTCAACATTTGCTATTATCCTAAAGGGAATCGATGGACCCATTGGAGCTACTGTTACACCACCTATGGTAACATTCGCAACTATGGAACCATTACCCCTAAATTCCGGGTTTAACAATGCTATATAGAATCCTCCAGTGTTCACTTTCATCGACACATTCTTCAATGTTGCCTTATCGATTAACAGAGCCCCGCCACCAGCATATTGAATTGTCGAATTTATATTATCAATCTTTGAATTGTTTCCAAGCACTATTGCAACTCCGCCAACCTTGCTCCGAGTAGTTACATTGTATGTATACTTATTTGACAACAGAATATCCACAGAACCCTTATCTGCCTTCATATCAATGTTGAGGGTGTCTCCTTTAACTGTATAATTGACTGTAGGCTTCGCATCCTCATGGTTTCTCTCTGTTTCAATAGTATAAATGGAATCTGTGTCATTCCTGAACTTCACAGTCACTCCTGATGCATTAGATTCAACATTTATATTAACATATTTTATGCCTGATACCTGGCTCTCATTTAAAGTGAAAGTATCCTTGATAA
>LGEU01000022.1 GCA_001507955.1 Methanobacteriaceae archaeon 41_258
TAACTCCAACATTTCACTTACATGGGTCTTGTCAAGAGGATTTATAAGTACAACATCTGCCATTGTTTTACACCTATGGTATGTTTAAAGGAAGGATGAGCACACCCTTATATATGTATGTGAGTACTTACACGCATATAAGTGTTTCCCACACACTATAACTTTCATGGCCATAAACCTGATACGGCATCGAAAATCTCTAAGAAGACTTCTTCATTTCCAAATACAAAATGGAGGATGCCTACTATCATCCCTTTGCCTTAGCTCTGTGCTCATGGATGAACACCAAAAAATAGCATTTCTACGGAAAAAAATTCTCCAGCACTCATATATAATATTTTTGATTCAAGAGAAATGCGAAAAAATTAATAAAAAAATCCATTAGAAATCTGTTCATATTTTTTTAGTGTGGGGTGAGGTTCGTGACAAATGAAATAACATGTCCAAAATGCGGAACCCTAAACCCTTCGGAAGCGGATTTCTGTCAAAATTGCGGGAAAAAGTTTGGAATTGAATATGCAAGTTTGGGACAGAGAATCGGAGCATGCCTACTCGACCTTATTATAATCGTTATAGGTATATTTATTATTATTTGGATAGTAAGTTACCTCATCGTCAGTTTAGGTTTTTATTTGTCAAGTTCTGAAACATACTGGGTGGGTGTTGTGATAGGCTTCTTAGTAGAATTTGGTTATTTTATTTTTCTAGAAGCTGCTAGTAAAGGTCAAACCTTAGGTAAAATGGCGCTTTCAATAAGAGTTGTGGATAAAGATACAGGAGAAGGTATAGGCTGGGGGCAAAGTCTCATACGAAACCTATTAAGAATAATTGACTTCCTGTTTGCTGGTCTGATAGGGATAATATTAATCGCCAGCTCGGATGAAAATCAAAGATTGGGTGATAAGGCAGCCAACACCATAGTTATCAAGGAATAGGAGGGCTTGAATCACCTTTTTCACGTAATCCCATAAATATGAGTCTGGGGGGGTCAATTCTTGTATTGTGCGAGATGCGGGGCGAAAAACCCCGAAAAAGCGAAATTCTGCCAGAAATGCGGCGCAAGATTAACCTATGAAGTGAGTGGCCGGGGTGGATTTTTAGATAAGGTGCCTGGTTTCAGGTCAAGGAGTCCTTGGAAGATGGTCTTGGCATCCTTTGGATATGTTTTAATTGCTGTCTTAGCAATTTATATTATCAGTTGCCTTCTGGTTGATGTGGACGTTTCGCTAACTGTAAATTCGGCATATGCCCTAGACAGTGTCGTTAATAACACACCAAACAATGATAGGTTCATTGTTATGAACGTGACGGTGAAAAACAATGGAAAAGATCCAATAAGGGTTTATGCAAGCGATTTCAGCCTTCTACGTGAAAATGAATACATGGATTATTCAAATTTTTATGGTCAGGGCACAGACATCCCAGAAAGTGTTGAAATACCTGGAGGGGAAAGTAGAAGCTTCTTACTAGTTTTTGACGTTGAAGGAAGCCCAGAGATTATAGAATATACTTCTATTTTGGATCCGCTTTCAGAGCCAAAAAATGCTGGTATAGGTTCCATCAAAACCATACCAAGCCCTGGAATATATGCAAACTACAAATGGGATGGCACAGTAAATAATAAGACCTATTCCTTGAAAGGAAATGTTACCTATAGGAATGCCACGGCAGGAAACATAGAGGAAGTCATCGAAAGGAGCGGCGAGACAATATGGCTAAGCAGCGAAGTGTATCAAGAGCCAATAGCTTCCCAATCCTCCACTTTTGATCCTGAAACACTCCAAGATGAGAACGGGACATATTCTTCCCAATGCTTCTTCCCTAGGGATGCGTTAACAGCACCAGGCGACTCCATACCAGTCTTTGAAAATGGAGAAGAAGTAGGAACTGAAACCTTGGAGGGTTCCAGTACAATAGATTTCATGGGCAAAAAAGTCGAATGCTGGGTAACCAAAATAGAAGGGAATGGCGTGAGAGAAACATGCTATTATGATAAAACAACAGGATTACTACTGAAGGTGGTGGGCACAGAAAAGGGCAGCGCCTATGGAGTCAGCTATACAGGCTCATATACCATACTCCTAGAGAATGCAAACATCCCAATAATCGGACTCCAATAAAAATTGGAGGTGAATAAAAGATGGATAAGAAGTATTGGGCTTTGATAATAGTTTTAGTGTTAGTTGTCGGCGGCTATGCAAGCTACTATGCATATGCCATGACAACACTCGTCCCAAAAGACCTGAAAACCTTTAAGGATGACTTGAAGGCAATGGAAGAGCCATTCATAACACCCAGTGAAATAAAAGAAATGGAAGAGATAAGATCAATGCTTGAAGGAGTTGACCTTAAGGTCATCCCAGCAGAAGAAAGAAAAAAGATAGCAGATGAAATTAGAAGTGAAATACCATTAAAAGAACTCCAAGAGTTTAAATATAATTGTAGCAGTAATCGGGAAGACGTGGCTTTCAGATATGATGTTCTATTGATGGGGGATGTTGCAAAGGACATAAGGGAAGTCTACAGCAAAGACGTAGAAGAAAAAGCAGAAAAGCTAATCACCCTCATGAACAAGATGGCCGACGATTTTGAGAAAGGCGATACAGAAGCCCTCAAAGCAGATATAGATGAATTCATAAAATTAGGTAAAGAGTTGGAGAATTGGAGAGTTAAAATAGGAAAGCCAGGACTTCAGAGGATAGTTGAGAAACTAGGCGGCTAAAACATGAGCTCTCCCTTTTTTTATATTCTTTTAGATATTTTTTTACAAAAAAGATTAATAATGATTTTTTTCTACTATTTTTAGTGGAAAGTTTCTAGTGGTAATATAGGCTGTGATTTTTTGAATGAAAAAAAAGATGATACAGAGGGTGTTGCTCTCATCACAGGAGACCCTAGAAGAGCCATTCTGAAACTTTCAAGTCATCTTATCGTTGCTATGCTCTTAACATCAACCTATAATTTAATAGATGCAATTTGGGTTTCTGGATTGGGAGGAGATGCCCTCGCAGCTATTGGATTCGTCACACCAATTTACATGATACTCGTCGGCCTATCAAATGGCCTTGGAGCCGGTGCAACCTCAGCCATTTCCAGATGCATCGGAGCCAAAAAAACTAAACGAATGAACAACACTGCAATACACACCATAATACTCACACTTATCATTTCACTACTCATCACCCTACTATTAGAATTTTCCCTAAAAAATCTCCTTTTAATGTTAGGAGCGAGAAATGCCCTCAATCTTTCCCTCACCTATGGTCGTATAATATTTGCCGGTACAATTTTCATACTATTCACAGGTTCTGCTTATGGAATACTACGAGGCGAAGGGGACACCAAAAGAACCATGTATGCCATGATAATATCAGCTATCATTAACATGATACTAGACCCCATCCTCATCTATTCACTAAAGATGGGCATTGCCGGAGCAGCATGGGCAACCTTAGCATCCCAAGCACTCGTATCAGCCATTATAATATACTGGTTCCTTTACAAAAAAGACACATTCACAAGATTGTCATGGAAATATTTCAAAGCCAACTTCAAAGTCGCTAAATCCATCCTAGAAGTCGCCTTACCAGCCAGTGTAGAATTTTTCGTGATCTCTGCAGGGACAGCTATCCTCAACATAATATTCGTTACAGTAGCTGGGACCGATGCAGTAGCAGTCTATTCAGCCGGTTGGAGAGTTGTGATGATAGGCTTTGTACCACTCATATCAATTGGCACAGGCACCATTACCGTGGCAGGGGTAGCCTACGGAGCCAGAAAATACAACAACCTCTCTATAGCCCATAACTATTCTATAAAAATGGGCATGCTCGTGGCCACAGTCACAAGCACACTAACTTTCGTCCTTGCACCATATATTTCAATGATATTTACATATTCTCCACAAGCGAGACATTTAGCCCCGACAATAACCGAATTTCTGAGGATAATGTGCCTATTCTACATCTTCATACCCCCAGGCCTCATGTCCAATTCCATATTCCAAGGCATAGGGAAAGGAACAACCTCACTAATATTAACAATAATAAGACAATTACTCTTCATAGTTATATTCGCCTATATATTAGCCATCATGTTTAATCTTGGCCAGCGAGGGGCTTGGTGGGGTATAGTTGCAGGTGATATTGTAGGGAGTATGATAGCATGCCTTTGGGCCCGAATTTACATAAAACGGTTACAACAACTACACTGAAGCCTCAATTTACCCCCCCTTTAGTGTCATGGGAAGATGACATTCCCCCGCAGCATGCTCCTTCCCATCCTTTCTGTAAAAAAACCTTATAATCGAATCCATGTTGCATGATCTCTTGCTATATGAATTCTATTTTCCCATTATCAACATGGATCTTACCTTAAAGATTAGTATCTTCCTCGTTATCATGTATTCCAACAACTACTGGCTTATATTACCCTTCACCCCTTCCAAATTGCGAATTTTTAGAATGTGAAAACTTTTCAATTAAAGATATTAGATGAGAGAGGGTTTATCATGGATAAGGCAACGAAGGTTCTCCTCCATTTGTTTTATCCTAGTTTGGATTCCTAGGATTTACAACTGAAATGTTAATGCAGATCTCCAAGGAAGTCCCCATTATGCAAAGAGAGAAAAGTATACCTGAAAACGAGATGGACCCGTCAACCAAGCTAGCACATTCGAAGATAATGGTGGAATTACAGCATTCCCAGCCGAAATTTTGACATATATGGGTGAACTGGGTCCTATATGTCCATTCTGCGGCGGTCAAGCCTAGCAATATGCTACCGGCCCCCAAGGAGACTTATGGTATTATTATCATTGCTTCAACTGTGGAAGAAATTTTGCAGAATACAATAAATGTATTTACATAGTAGATAGAACAAACCAAAAGTTCTTCAGTATACTTCATCCTAGCCGGAAGCTTTTACCCATATAAGCTTGCACAAGAATTCAGCAGCCAACCTGGCCAAGAACCACACAAAATGAGCCCGCCACAGAAAATACGGCTGGGACATGATAGTCATAGGCACCTACACCCCCATAATTAGTGAAATGTAAAACCGCCACAAATAAAAGCTTCTGAATATCTTGTCCACCTAAAACTGTTGTATAGAATTATGAAAGAAAAGCTATAGCGTCTATAACTACATCAAATATATGGTTATGGTAGGGCCCTGATTTCCTCGAAGAGATAAATGCTGTCCCATATTTTAACAAATGAGCAACATGAAGCTTTCATTTTTACCAACCCCCAACCTTCCTATGCTGAGTGGAAAAATATAGAGAAAATCCCATAAGTACCCATCCCCTAACAGAAGACCTATTCAAAAAGGGCATAAACAAAAAAAAGATAACTATTCAACAAGATTGAAAAACATTTACAAAGTATCGTTAATCATGCGAAAAATCCGCTCCCGCAATAACGGAAGAAACCTACCAACACCGACGCCACTTACATCAAATTAGATGAAACGCTCAAAATAAAATATAATAACAACTTTGCAAACCCCCATTACTCAAAAAACCAACATAAAACCGTACTCAAAACTCTAACCCGCAAATCCGCCAACACATTTCCACAAACTAAACCCAACCCCAAAACTAACAAAGTCCCTAATTTAGAATTTACATGTTCCCCTTGCACGTTAGATTCCCATGACCAACAAAGGATTTTAATTGACTGTGAATTCCAATCCCATAAGGGGGGATCCTTCACGCTAACGTTGAAAAAAATAATATCGAGGTTATAAAGATCCAGTATGTTCGCCTCTGTTCCAGCATTTTTTTAGCGTTCACAAAATCAAAATATCTCCTACCAATACCAAAGAAAGGTGGATGTTAGTAACCCCCCCAAAAGACTTTTTTTCAAGCTATGAAACATGTATATCTCTTAATGTCTCTTATGTAACAGCATATATTGATTGTTACATAAGAACTCTAGCCCTAGGTCTTGGTTTAAACCCTTCTGTTTATTTTTAAAGCTCTCAAGATATTTCCCTAATCACAAGAAGATCTTCCTTGTTCTGTTGGAAGTATTGCAACTCTCTTTCTATGCTTATCGAAAATGAAAAGACCTATAAAATCAACAAAAAAGATCTCAAAGAATAGGGTTTTCATTGAATAGAATGATCGGCTTTTTACTCTTCCATGCAATTTTGATAGTCGCATTTATTTCGCCGCGCAACTCATCAAGCACCAGCGAAAAGGACACTAATGCTTCACTTCCTGAAAAGATATGTTCAAAACAAGAGTCGTGTCAGCATGAAAACTCCATTTTACGAAACAGAACCCTTACGTGAAAATGATTATAGGCCATTTACCGCTGCCCCCCGTGAATATGAATAGCTATACAACTAAAAACGAATAGAATCCAAGAACCAAAGCAGGAATATGATTTTAGAAGAATGACATAAGATAGTCGAATTTAAATTCACTTTAAAGTATGAGCATTTCATGAAGCTGATTCAAAAAGCAGAAAATTCCACGCAGGGAGAATAGAATAATCAATTATAAAAACAGGGAATATTATCAACACCCTATTGTTAAAATTGTAGATCCAATCCTTGGAATTCAACGCTATAAATTAGGAAGATTTTAAACCTGCTTTGAAAAATGTTAAAAGCTTTTAAAGCTTCTCTTTAAAGGGGGGGTTCTCCAAGGTCTTTAGTGGTATAATTGTGTTACTATATAACCACTTTATCCTTGGATCAAATCCCTTCTCTATGTGGGGGACAGATTTCAGGCTCTCAATTTACAGAACTTTACATAAAATTGGGGGGATCGGCATGCCTTTTTATAAGCTTGAGGGTCGTTTTTTCGCTCGTTTTCTATGTTCGTTATATTAGCCTATAACGAAGAAAATATGGACACCAAGCCCCTCACCACACAACCTCGTTCAACCCCACTGGACTCTTTCAGATTTCCCAATTGACCATACCCCACACAAAAAATAAAAAATGGAAAAGAAGATAATCATACTTATCCTTCAAACGATACAGAGCACCTTTCCACTCCCATTTTCCAACCATTATATATGTATACCAAAGTAGAGTAGTATGTACTTCAATGAGACATAGAGAAATACGACCCCAAATATGGCCTTTAGAATGTTTGGTTTTATTTTCTTGATTATCTTTGGCCCTATCTGCGCGCCTAGGATGTCCCAATACCAACTGATACTGCAAATACTATGTTTACATAACTTCCCAAAATTTTAAGCAAGCCACCAATCAATGCTAGGGGTATCATAGCTGCTAGAGACGTGCCCATAGTAATATAAACTGGCGCCCCGAAAAGGTAGATCATACCAGGTACTAGAGCATATCCTCCACCTAAACCTGCTATTCCAGTCGCAATACCTACGAGGAACCCAAATACGGCCTTTTTCCAACCTTTCCCCCGATCTGGTCACCCTCCTTCATGGGGGGTGGTGAAAATATCCCTTCCTTGATCATTCTTATGGCTGGCCATAAGAAGACAAGTCCTAGTATCAATTCAAGGATTAAGAGATAGTTATAGAAGACTAAAAACGAAAATATGAGAGATCCAACTATAACACCAATTGTGCCATCAATCCCTAACCAAAGAGCTGTTCCTTTATGAACATTTCCAATCCTCAAATGTCCATATGCTCCAGAAATGGTGGTAAATATCACAGCAACAAGAGTTGTTCCAATAGCAATAGGCAATTGATTAATATCCCCTCTATATACAATAAAAAGACAAGATAGGTAGCATTAATGCACATCCACCAGTACCAATCAAACTTCCCAATAATCCTGCTAGGATACCTATAACAAAAGAAAAATATTATCAAACCAATTTCCATCATCACTCACTCTCCATCACAGCCTATTTAACTTCTGCGCCATGGGGGTATGTAGAGCGTTTTAATAAAAATAATTATGATTTTCATGATATGCTGATCTTAATTTCTGGAAAAAGGAAACACTTCAAAGAAAAAGAGGAATAAGACCACACATTAAATATTTATCCTCCATGGAGTCCCATAAGAAGTGAAATACATTACTACTCAACATAAAAAAGACTATTCATTGAAGCATCCAAGTCCATGGGGATACAAGAAGGTGCAAACCTGCCGAAAAGAGGATAAGACCGCCCCTACTGGGACAAGCAAAATTTTCCTCAATGAAATATGGGTACTTCAGTGTCTCTTTCAATTCTAACCAGCTACTTATGTGATTTTTTTGTATTTGTACAATGTGTGAGAGTCTCTGAAAAAATCGGCAAATTAATATCATATAAAAGCTAAAATATCATAAAGGTGTCTTTCTCATGAGAAGAACAGGTCATGCTAATTTACCATTGCATGGTGGTCATACCCCAAGGTGGCTTTTTAAACGAATGGTGAAACTTGCCAAGGCCATCACTTCTATTATAATAGATGAGTATGGGAGTCGCGAATTTCTAAGGAGAATTTCCGATCCATTTTGGTTCCAATCATTTTCTTGCATCCTAGGCTTTGATTGGCACTCTTCAGGGACTACCACAACAACTTGTGCAGCCCTTAAAAATGCTATTAACCCAGAAGAACATGGCATCCTTGTGACTGGGGGAAAGGGCAAAGCTTCTAGGAAGACGCCAAAAGAACTAAAAGGCGCCGAAGAATTCTTTAACATTGAAGCTCAGGACTTGATACGTGCAAGTCGCCTCGTAGCAAAAGTTGACAATTCATGCATACAAGATTCATACCAATTATACCATCATACTTTTATAGTGGATGAGATAGGGGAATGGACAGCAATACAACAAGGTCTTAACAGTAGGAGAGGATATGCGCGCCGCTACCATTGGTCAAGCCAAGACCTAACTGATTTCGTTGAAAACCCACATACTGGTATTATAAGTATAAGCCGAGAAAGAAAAGTTTTGAATATGACTGCGCCTGAAAGTAGAAACGCAAGGAATATAAGCTTGGAGCTTGTATGTGATGGGCCAGAACACTTAAAAGGGCAGATTACAGGGCAGACAACACTCTACAATTATAGTATACTTGAAATGCCACCACACCATGAAATATGGCAAGTCTTCACAGAGGCAGACTTCCAAATACTGGAAAAGGCCTATGAGATACAACCAGAAAACTATGAAGATCTAATTCTAGTTAAGGGTATGGGGCCTAAGAAGATAAGGGCCTTAGCACTGCTCTCTGACCTATTATATGGTGAGCCTCCAAGTTGGGAAGATCCCGTAAAATACGCTTTTGCTCATGGCGGAAAGGACGGCCACCCATATCCAGTGGAAAAGAGAGTATATGATAATACAATCCAATTCCTCGAGGATGTTGTTAATGAGTCAAAAATAGACAAAGAGGACAAGATACGGGCGCTCAGATCCTTAGAAAATTTCATATCAAAAAATGGGGGACTATAATGACCCTTCCCCTTAATTTATAAGCTGGGGGATGATTTAGGATGGGGACAAATATAAAGTTGATTTTCTATTTCATCCTTGGTGGCATTGTCGTAAGTTTAACCACATATTTTGGGAGTAGAGAGAAGGGTGTTTTAGCGGCTTTTATTGCTATGTTCCCATCTGTCACCGTCCTCACATTGTCCACAATCTATTTAGAGGCTGGTATGCGGCCAGTGCTTTCATATCTTAAAGGTTTGCTCTTTCTGACACCGGTTTGGATTATCTATCTTATTTGTTTGGTTTATATGACCCCCAAGCACGGTTTCTGGCCGGCTTTAGTCTCTGGGGTGGCCTTGTATCTTATCCTGGCTTGGCTGATAACATTCGTATTTTAAAACCCTGGAAGGATCATACCCCTCCCACTTCCAATAGTTCGAAGAATTCTTTTATGATTTCCCTGGTTATAGGGTCTATACTGGTCTTAAGGCCTATTTGAGGTTTGTATATTCGGGTTTCATTTTCCTTGGAGGCGTTTATGACTATTTTTTCTTCGCCCCAGTGGCGTGACGGGTCTATGACGAGAACATCAAGGTCTTCATAATATTCTATGTTCACGAAGCCGCCACAGCCACCAGGATATATTATAGTAGTCCTTAATGGAGTTTCAACTACCTTACATGCTTCTAAAAAATCTTTGAAAGGTTCGCCCTCGCTTATGGCTTTCTGGACAGCCTCCAATATTTTGGTTTTCATGGGACCTTTTACCTCATAAACTCCTATGGAACTATATTTGACACATTATATAGAGAATTTTTTTCATGCTTTTATTAAAACAGCACAATTTGTATTACCCTATCTTATTTCTATATTTAAATTGTTAATACTATGTTGGTTATTTATATACCTAACCTGTCTATAAATCTTCTTTAATGGTGATGTCTATGAAATTTTCAGTGTTCCCATTCACTGCCATTGTTGGGCAAGAGCATCTTAAAAAAGCCCTAATCTTAAATGCAATTGACCCCACGATAGGTGGGGTGCTCATAAAAGGAGATAAAGGCACTGGGAAATCAACTGCTGTGAGGGCATTCGCAGAACTATTACCAATAAGAGAAGTAGTTGATGGTTGCCCATTTAACTGCAACCCCAATGAAAATTTTCTCTGCCAAGAATGTGAAAAGATCCTTGAACAAGAAGGCAAATTACCCACCATAAAAAAGGGGATGTCAATAGTGGAACTCCCAGTCTCTGCCACAGAAGACATGGTAGTAGGATCACTTGATATCAAAAAGGCCCTTAAAGAAGGTGTAAAGGCCCTGGAACCTGGTATACTCGCTCGTGCAAATGGTAACATACTCTACATCGACGAAGTCAACCTCCTAGATGACCATATCGTGAATGTTCTATTGGATGCAGCTGCCATGGGGGTTAACATCATCGAAAGGGAAGGAGTCTCAGTATCCCATCCATCCAAGTTTATATTGGTAGGTACAATGAACCCAGAAGAAGGCGACCTAAGACCCCAGATACTTGACAGATTCGGACTCTGCGTAGAGGCTAAAGCCCTAACAGACCCCAAGAAAAGGCTCAAAATAATAAAATATAGGATGAAATTCGATGAAAACCCAATAAAATTCCAGGAAAAATTCCTAAAAAAACAAAAAGAACTACAGGAAAGAATAATAAACGCCAAAAGTCTCTTAGATAAAGTTGAAATTTCAGAGGAACTTCTTGAGCTTATAGTGAAGATATCAGCAGCCATCGGTATCAGGACGCATCGGGCCGATATTATAACAGCAAAAACCGCCACGGCAATCGCAGCATTCAACAAAAGAAAGAAAGTGAAAGAAAAAGACGTGAAAGAAGCCGCACTACTCGCACTAAAACATAGAATAAAACAGTTACCATTCGAAAAAGAACAAGAAATCGACGAGGAACTAATTGAAGAACTAATTGAGGAACCAGAAGATGACTTCGAAATAGATAAAAAGAGAAAACTCAAAAAAGGTGTGAAAATGGCTGAACTCACAGGCACTTTACAAGGCAAAAATTCTGCCAGCGTCACAGGAAAAAGGGGGAAATACATCAAAGCAAAGGAAACCACAAACCCAGATAGTATCGCGATCGATGCAACAATAAAAAAGGCCATACAAGAAAACCCAAAGAATCCCATGGAAACCCTACCAGAACACTTAATGGAAAAAGTGAGAATAAGCAAAGCAGAAGCACTATACATAATAATCCTAGACTCATCATCTTCAATGAAACTCGACAAAAAAATAAAATTCGCCAAGACAATAGCATGGCTACTACTCAAAGAATCCTATGAAAAAAAGAACAAAATCAGCCTAATATCATTCAAAGGCGATGAAGCCCAGATAATAAGCGAACCCACAACAAACTTCACAAAATTGAATGAGATCCTCGAAAACTTGGAAATTGGGGGTAAAACACCATTAACGCCTGCACTCATGGAGGCGGCTAAGTTAGCATCCAAGTACAAGGAACTATCCCCCACACTCATAATCATCTCTGATGGGCGCTGCAACATTTTCATAAAATCCAACCTTGAAGAAGACCTTAGAATACTCTACCCAAAACTCAAAAGATTAAATTTAGTCTTTGTGGACGCGGAGCCCAAAGGGCGCAATATAGGAGTCCTTGAAGAAATCGCGGCTAAATTCGACTCACCAATATTCTATCTAGATGAAATACTCATTTAAAATAGAGGGGGCCCCCTATGAAAAAAGTTTTAGCAATCACCACAATAAACAATACAATATCCCTCAAAGAAGCTCTGAACAAAATAAAAGGCAAATATGGGAACATAGTAAAAATCAGAAAAATATACCTTGACAAATACGAGGACCCTAAAACTCCATTAGACGATATAAAAAGAGAAATTAGTGAGTCTGATGTGATACTAGTCGATATAAGAGGTGATGAACGACTCGGCAGAAAACTACCCCACTTACTGGCTGGGAGAGAAAAAACCGTCATCTCACTAGTATGGAGCAGCCACAGGATACTCAGCCTTACAAGGATTGGAAAACTAAACATGCATGAACTCATCAAAGAACTCCAAAAGAAAGGAGTAAACATAAACCCACTCATAAAAGAAGATGAACTTAAAAATATAATAGAAACCCACGGCCCACATGAAATCAAAGAAGATCTCAGAAAATGGTTCAAAATCTTGGAATATTACAAGCAAAGCAACCCTGAAAACCTCAAAAACATGCTATTATACATACTAAGAGAATACTGCGACCTCAACATAAACAAAATACCCGAACCGGTGAAAATGCCCAAATATGGACTATACCATCCATACAAGGGCGTATACAAAGATTTGGAAGAATACAAAACGGCAGCAGATTTCAAACCAGAACTTAACACTATCGGTATACTATTCTATAGTGGAATGCACTTTGATGATACAAGACCACTCGTAGAGGCCCTCTACGAAAACCTTTATGATAAAGTGAACTGTATAATAGTGTTCTCAGATGGCATCAGCTACAACATTAAAGCCCTCAAAGAATACATGATGGAAATCGACCTCTTTATAAATTTACAATATTTCCAAATCCATGGTGGCCCATATGGAGGCGACCCCCAAGTCACCTATCAATTAATGGAAGAGATCAACGCCCCCTACCTTATATGTTTAAGGGGTCATGAAACAGACCTCAACGAATGGGAGACCAGAGATGAAAGTCTTAAACCAATGGAAGTAATATTGGCCGTGACTTTACCTGAACTGGATGGTGGAATTGAACCCTTTTTCACAGCAGCAATGCGGACAAAAGACGACGAAGACCTTGGAAAAATCAGAATAGTTGAAGTACTCCCCGAAAGAATGGAAAAATTCTCCAAGAGAATCCTCAATTGGCTAAAACTCAAGAATAAAGAGAACCATGAGAAAAAGATCGCCATAGTCATTTATAATTATCCTCCAGGCGAGGGCAATCTTGGAAGCGCAGGATACCTCGACGTTTTCAAAAGCCTTGAAATATTCCTCAAAAAGCTCAAAAAACATGGATACAAAATTAGGATACCAAAAGAAAACCTTAAGGACCTCCTACTAGAAAATGGTATTATAAACACTCCAAGATACCTTAAAAGGTCAGGTCATCATCTCAACATAAAAGAATATACTAGCTGGTTCAAAAAACTCCCAGAAAAAATCCAAGAGAATATCATAGAATACTGGGGTGAACCCCCAGGAAATATAATGACAGACCAAAAAGGGATAACATTACCCATACTCGACCTTGGAGGAGTCTACCTTTGTGTGCAACCTTCAAGGGGAGTTCATGAGGATCCGGAAAATTACCATAGCAAGGACCTACCCCCACACCATCAATATCTAGCATTCTACCACTACCTCGAAGATGTCCTTAAAGTAGATGCCATAATACACTTTGGCATGCACGGAACCCTCGAATTCACCCCAGGCAAAGAAACAGGCCTCTCAAGCTCATGCTACCCAGACCTGCTAATAGGCACAATCCCACACATATACTACTATTGGGTGGGTAACACCTCAGAATCGACCATAGCCAAAAGAAGGTCCTATGCACTCTGTATTTCACATGCATCACCTCCAATGAGACCATCAGACCTATACGGAGAATATCTAATACTCGAAGACCTCCTAGAAGAATACAGGGAAGAGGAGGGAGAAGAAACCCTCAAACTCATAAAGGAAAAAGCTGAAACATTGAACATGCCCACAGATTTGGACGAAATCGAAAAAGAACTCCACAGGATGAAAAAACGTCTAATACCATCAGGATTGCATTATATGGACAGAGAATGGAGCCTGGAAGAACAAATAGATTACTTATTAGGGGTTTTGAGATTTGACAGGGAACATCCATCAATACTCAAAATACTATCCAAAAGATTCAAAAAATTACCGCCAGAAAAGTTGGAAAAAGAAGCCAGAAAAATACTAAAAGATATCCTAGAAGATAAAATCCCAGAACACCTCCCAAAAGACTACATAGAATGGGTGAAAGAACTCTCCAAGACCATTAATTTCTCATCTGAAAGCAAATCACTTATAAAAGCCCTAAATGGAGAATACATCAAACCCAACAGGGGCGGAGACCCCATAAAAGATCCAGAAACATACCCAACAGGCTATAGTATGTTCGCATTCGACCCAATGAAAATACCAACAGTAGCATCAGAAAACAGAGGCCGCAAAGCCGCAGAACTCCTAATCAAAGAACACTTAAAATACCATGGAAAATACCCTGAAACCATAGGGATAATCCTATGGGGATTCGAAACCCTCAAAACCGGCGGGGACACAATATCAATGATACTAGAACTCTTAGGCCTCCGCCTAACAAGAAAATATGGGCCATGGGTCAAAAAATTCGAAGTAATACCCCTTGAAGAGCTTGGAAGGCCTAGAGTCGACGTGGTAGTGAACATCTGCGGGATATTCAGGGACACACTAGGGACACAGATAGACCTACTAAACAGGGCATTCAAACAAGTAGCAGAACTCAACGAACCAGAAGACATGAACTACATAAGAAAACACTACCTTGAAGACAAATCCCTCGCAAGGATATTCGGACCCTCACCAAAAGAATATGCCACCAACCTCCCGCAACTCGTCGAAAACAGCTCCTGGGACGAAGAAGAAGAACTATCAGACGCCTACAGAGATTGCATGTCCTATGCATACCTCCCAGATGGCATAAAAAGAGAAGATGAAATCCTAAAAAAGCAACTGGCACGTGTAGACATTGTAACCCAAGAAAGAGACAATGTTGAATATGAAGTCACAGACCTTGACCATTACTATGAATTCCTCGGCGGACTTTCAAGTTCAGTCAAAGCATGTAAAGGCGAAGAAGCCACTATAAAAGTCATAGATTCAACCGAAGAAGAAATATACATAGAAGACCTTGACAAGACAATTGAAAGAGCCGCAAGGACCCGTATACTTAACCCCAAATGGTTAGATGGCATGCTAAAACACGACTTCCACGGTGCAAAACATATCAGAGACAGGATAGAACATCTACTAGGATTTTCAGCCACCACAGATAAAGTTGAAAACTGGATATATGAGAACGTAGCAGACAAGTTAATACTCGACCCCCAGATGAGAAAGAAACTCCTAGAAAATAATCCATTCGCCACCATCGAAATCGGCGAAATATTACTTGAAACTGAGAGAAGAGGCTACTGGAAGACTTCAAAAGAAAAAATCCAAAAAATCAGGGAAACACTAATATCAATAGAATACCAACTCGAGTGAACCACCAC